>JAPLHH010000094.1 GCA_026389735.1 Chloroflexota bacterium
CATCTCGGCCTTTTTCGCTCTGGTAGTAATGTATGACGCTGCCGGAGTGCGGCAGACGGTTAGTACCCAGTCGACAATGCTGAATCGCATCGTGGACGAGCTTTTTAAAGGGAATCCGGAGTTCCAGCAGCGCGTACGAGAATTAATAGGTCATACCAAGTTTGAGGTAGCTGCCGGGGCTATTTTGGGGATTGTCTTTGCCTTCCTGCTGGCCTGGGACTGGTAGCCTAGCTAAGAGTCTTTCTTAGCCAGAAGCCTGTGCCATAATTCAGTTATTCTGGCTTTGAGTTGGTCGATTGGGCAATCTGTGTCTATGACCATATGTGCCTGTTTCATTTTTTATTTTTGCGGTATCTGAGCCTTGAAGCCAGTAGTAGCCCCGAGGCTTTAGCCGCGGGAACCACTAAATAAATTGCCTTAACATGCCATTTTGTTTTAGTCAATTCTTCCTCCTTTGATTATCTTTCGACTAGGTTGTTCTGTTTGGTTGTAATATATTGCCTTTTTGCTCGTTCGCATCACCTCCTTTTCCATTATGATTTTTGAAGTCGTCATCCCGCGGTTTTATTCTTTTGTGACCTGCTTTCTGATAATCGATAAGCATCACCCCCCTTTTTCAAGCTCAATGTGAAGACACTAACTTTATGTTGACGTCGTTTTTTCACTTCTTCCGGCTTCCCGCTCTCTGTCCTCTCCAATGTCCCTTTCATGCCGGTCATGCCAGCAGGCGGCACACAGCCCATCTATGGCTTCGCTAGCCGCCTCGTCTAACAGGTCATATTCCACCCCGCATCTCGGGCATTTAGCCTTTTTTCTTTCCTGGCTCTTCTTCATCGGTATTACAAAATTAAAGGAGATAAAGCACCGGTCACCTTTGGTTGCCTCTGGATAGCCTCTGAGACTTGTTGGCCTTGTTGCCTTTGGCGTGGTCTTCCAGAATTTGGGCAACCAGATGCTTAAGGTGCATGCCTTTCTCGACTGCCTCCCCCTTCAGTTTTCGGTGTAGCTCGACACTTAAGCTGGTACGAATTTCAGGCATCATATCTCCAGCATTTAGAATCAGCTCAGGATGCACAACACGGGAAGCACACCTCGGAAATCCAACCCATCATTGATTACCTACACGGACACAACATGTCCCTGAGCGCACATAATATAATAAGGGCTTTAGTCCTATTTGTCAATAGGTTTTTCAGAAAAATTTGTGAAAACAGAATTCTGGGGTGCAGACGTTGCTCCGTGTGAGGCTTGTCCCGGGCAAAGCTGAGTAGGTTCAGTGGGGTAATTCGGGTGGGCGGGAAGGCTTATCTTTTAATAAAGTCTTGTCGAGATTGTTTATTAACCTGTCACTTTGAGCCCTTCGCCTGTCATTCTGAGGAGCGAAGCGACGAAGAATCTCGCTCAGGATAAACTCCGCGACCGAAGAATCTTGCTCAGGGCAGGCTCCGTGAAGAGTCTGTGAGATTCTTCGCCCATAGGGCTCAGAATGACAAAAGGGCGTAGGACTCCTCAGAATGACAACAGACGAAGGGGGGCGGAATGACAATTCTCCCTGTCATTGCGAGGGGCGTAGCCCCGAAGCAAGCTCAGCAGAGGTAGACGTGGTTTGCTGTATGGAGATTGCCACGCGGAGTTTACCCTGAGTATACATTCTTCGACAGGCTCAGAATGAGCGTAACGAGGGACCGTCACCGGCAAATAACGAAGGGGTCGCAATTACAGGTTACGAGTTGCTAAACAATCTCAGTCTTGTCAAAAATTTTGAAAAAATATTGAAATATGGTAGAATTTGGCGTTAAACTTAAAAAATATGGGAACAGAATGAAAAAAGAACAAACACCCCTGGTTTCGTTTCTGAACG
>JAPLHH010000151.1 GCA_026389735.1 Chloroflexota bacterium
TATGGTAATCCAGAAAGCTGTCCAAAAATGCATCTACTCTCCCTCTGTTTTAAGGGGGTGTGGGTTCGAGTCCATCCCTCTACATATTTATCCTGCTGACTTCTTCTTTATAACTCCCTTCACCGCCTGCTCAATGGCTTCGGCGGTGAGGCCATACTTTTGAAGAAGCTCGTCGGGCTTGCCTCTTCATTCCCATATATCAGCCATTACTAGTGTAATTAGTGCTGGTTTGATTATACACCCGCCCAAACCAAAACAGAATACCCCCGCCAAGGCCTGTCAAGCCACCGGCCGCCCCCGCCACAGTACCTTGTAGACGGCCTGCCGGCTGAGCCTGTACCTCTTGACCACCTTCCGAACTCGATGCCCGCTATTTAATCTTCGATGCTCGTGCTATCCCATAGAGCATCATCGCAAATCCGTACAGCAGTAGAATATACCCAACATACTTACCTAACAGAAGAGAAGCTCCCGCTACCATTACCGACAAACCAACCGCAACAAATGCAACCCACCGCCTCCTCTTGGCTTCCCTATCCTGTTCCTTGAGGTGCTCCTCAATCGTCTCCAGGGTTGCCCCTATCCTGACGGGTATCCTCCGGCCTGTGTGAGCCATGTCTCACCTCCTTTCTTATGCACAATAGTACATTTGTGGGGTAGGTTGGGCAAGAGGAGAACACATTGGAGCCTGTCAAGCCGCCGACTGCCCCCGCGTCCGGCGCGGCACCCGCTACAGATATATTGTGGGATGGGGAAGGTGGCTGGTCTCAGGCGGAAGCTTAGCTTCTTTCGCGAAGGTATTTGAAGGCGGATAGGGCAGCGGTAGCGCCGTCACCGACGGCGCTGGCTACCTGGCGGGCTGAGTTTTTGCGGATGTCGCCGACGGCGAAGATGCCTGGTGCGAAGGTTGCCATCAACTCGTTGGTTTTGATATGCCCGGTTTCATCCAGCTCCACTATGTTGGCGAAGCATTGACTGTTGGGTTCAAGCCCTATGGCAACAAAGACTCCAGCCACCTGCAGGTTAGTAGTTTCACCTGTTTTCACGTTGCGCAGCCTCAGTCCGCTCACTTTACCCTCTCCGGTGACCTCATCGACCACCGCATCCCAGATGGGCTTAAGCTTGGGATGGGCGGAAGCCAGTTGTTGAAGGACTTGCCCGGCTCGGAGCTGGTCCCGCCGGTGTATAATGTAGACCTTGCTGGCATGCTCGCTTAGCTCCAGGGCATCGGTGATAGCCGTGTCACCACCTCCAACCACGGCTACATCCAGGTCACGGAAAAGGAAGCCATCACAAGTAGCGCAGTAGGAGACACCGCGGCCCAGGAGTTTCTCCTCACCGGGAACGCCAAGCTTGCGATACTCTGAGCCGGCAGCGATAATCATTGCTGCAGCTTCGAAATTGCCCTCGGTGGTGATGACATTATAGGTGTGTCCCGGTTTAATGGTTGTGACCTCGGCAGTGATGGTCTCCAGTCCATATTTGGTAGCTTGCTGGTGCATGAGCGAAGCTAGCTCAGAGCCGGAGATGCCTTCAGGAAAGCCAGGATAATTATCTACTTGCCTGGCATTCACTATCTGGCCGCCGAATATGCCACGTTCTAAGAGGAGGGTCTTGAGGCCGGCTCGTGATGCATACAATCCGGCTGTAAGCCCAGCCGGGCCACCGCCGATTATGATGACTTCGTATCTACTCATGGCTCTATGTTTGCTTGAGGCTTAATTATAGCAGGTGATGGGATTGTTTGCCTTAGAGTTTAGGGCAGTATGCACTTGACATAATATTCAGCGTTGCCCTTTATTTCTGCTGTGATAAGTTTGGTGAACCTCTTTTAAATGCCTGTTGGTAACGTGAGTATATATCTGAGTTGTCCGGATGCTCTCATGGCCAAGCATTTCTTGAACGGAACGAAGGTCAGCACCGCCGATTAGCAAATCTGTAGCAAAAGAGTGCCTCAGTGTATGAGGAGTCACTTCGATAGGTAAACCGCATCTTTTACCATACTTGTTAACGATTTCCTGTACCGACCTCGCAGTTAACCGCATTTTTTCTCCATCTTTTGTAGTATCGATAGCACCGCTGTAACGGATAAACAGCGGCTTAAAGCTGTCTCTACGTGTCAGCAGGTAACGTTCGAGCCAGTTTGCCGCCGTTTCCGATAGAAAGACGACCCTTAGCTTATCTCCTTTTCCTCTGACACCAAATTCTTTACGTTCCAGATTTATTTGATCGCGGTTCAATCGTACGAGCTCTGAAACCCTGAGACCGGTGCTGAACAGGGTCTCCAAGATAGTTTTGTCCCTTAGACCAGCCTCATCAGCTATTTTAGGGCTATTAAGCAGTCTTTCCAGCTGTTCTGAAGTCAAAAAAGCCACTGAGCGGGGGCTTTGCTTGGGCAGCTCAATTTTATCAGGTGACAGGGTAGC
>JAPLHH010000061.1 GCA_026389735.1 Chloroflexota bacterium
GAGTAGTCTGGTCAGTACGTCCTCAAATGTCTCATACTCGCAAAAGTCCAGATTGTGTGAGGTCACTTTTGCCTGTTTTGTTACCTCCGAAGCAAAGAACGGCAACTGAAAACTGCTACGACATGTAGGGCCTTTTTATTAATGGGTTGCAGAGAGCGTCTATAAAGAAAACGTTTTCAATATGGCTGTAACCTTTAAGGGTCGTTTGGGAGTGGCACTTGGCGGGGCTAAAGTCCCGCCTCTACATTAGTAAATCAACCTAGATTGCACTCTATTGCAAATCGTGCCCTGTTGAAAGCCTGCTACCGCTTATCTATAATCAGCCTTGCCGGCTTATACCCGCCCCTTTGACAGGAGAGGGTTAGAGTGAGGATGACAATGGGAGATTCTTCGCTTCGCTCAGAATGACAGAAAGCAGAAGGGACAAATATGCCAAAGCAGCGACTGGACAATCTATTAGTGGCCAGAGAACTGGCTGAAAATGAGAGCAAAGCCCAGGCTATTATTATGGCCGGCAAAGTAACTGTATCCGGCAAGGTAATCACCAAGCCAGGCACCCAAGTGGATGAAAACGCCAGCCTCGAGCTAGCCGAAAAACTGCCATACGTCAGCCGCGGCGGCATCAAGCTGGCTCACGCCCTAGATGAGTTCAAGCTCGATGTCACTTCCTTGACAGCTATGGATATCGGCGCCTCTACCGGCGGCTTTACCGACTGCCTCTTGCAGCGTGGTGCCAAGCGTGTCTACGCCATAGATGTCGGCTATGGCCAGCTCGACTATAAGCTGAGGCAGGACCCCAGAGTCGTTGTTATGGAAAGGGTCAATGCCCACTACCCATTCTCCCTACCGGGAAGGGTCAATATGGCCACCATAGACTTGTCCTTCATCTCAGTGACCAATGTAATCCCCAATGTCATAGGTCATCTTACACAACCTGGCTATATAATCGTCCTGTTCAAGCCACAATTCGAGGCAGAGAGAAAAGAGGTGCCTAAAGGCGGCGTAATCAAAGACCCTCAGGTTCATGCCAATGTCCTCGGCCGGTTCATTGTCTGGGCAACCGACCACGACCTAAGATTGCGCGGGCTGGTTGCCTCACCTATACTCGGTGCCGAGGGCAACAAAGAATTTCTCATACTATTAAACCCAAGCCAAAGGAAATGGCAAGAGATTATTCGCTGATGTAGTAGCGAGGCTTTAGCCTCGCTATAGGCGACCCTAACGGGTCGCCACTACATTGGACGTAAATTATCGATGAATATTCTCATGGTATGAAAAGAAACTTCACGCTCACAGTTGATGGCCTTCATCTTCCCGGCGAGGTCTACTTCCCAGAAACCACTAAAAGACCGTGCCCGGCCCTGTGCCTGTGCCATGGCATCCCTTCTGGACAGCCCAGCTCAAGCGATGACAGAGGCTACCCAGGATTAGCTGAAAGGTTCTGTGCCGCCGGCTTTGTCACCTTGATTTTCAACTTCAGAGGAACAGGCCTGGCTCAAGGCAATCTGGACATGCTGGGCTGGACACGGGACTTGAAGGCTGCCGTTGATTACCTCGCCAGCCTTGATGAAGTCGATAAATCGCGCCTCTGTCTTCTCGGCTCCAGCGGTGGTGCTGCCGTCAGCGTTTATGTCGCCGCCAATGACCCGAGGGTGTCTTGTCTGGTAACTCTCGCCTGCCCGGCTGAATTCGGTTTTCTGACCGACAAGCAACGCGCTGAGGCTACCATTGACCACTTCCACAGCATCGGGGTGATAAGAGATAAGGACTTTCCGCTTTCGGTAGACGAATGGCTTGAAGGCTTTAGCACGGTCTCGCCACTCCGCTGGATAGGCAGAATCTCTCCCCGCCCTCTCCTCCTGATTCACGGCGAAAAAGATGACCTGGTGCCCGTAGAGCACGCCCACAGGCTCTACGAACGGGCTGGTGAGCCTAAGGAGCTCGTGATTCTGCCAGGCGCCGGACACAGATTGCGCCTAGAAGAGAAAGCCATAACCACCGCCCTGGACTGGCTAATATCAACCGCTAAATTGACCTCTACATAGGAAAAGGCTTATAATTAAGATGCAAGTTTAGCTATGCATGAAAGCTGCGGTATATTCGGCATTTATGCTCCCGGAGTAGATGTTGCCCGAATTACTTTCTTCGGCCTTTACGCCCTCCAGCATCGTGGGCAGGAAAGCGCCGGTATCGCTACCGCCGATGGAAAGAAAATCTACCTCCACACCTCCATGGGGCTGGTTTCCCAGGCTTTCACCGAGGACGAGCTGACCCAACTCCCAGGGCACATCGCTATTGGACATACCAGGTATTCCACCACCGGCTCAAGCCGCTCAAGCAATGCCCAACCCATACTGGTGGAAGCGAATTCCACAACCATCGCCTTAGGACACAACGGCAACATAGTTAACGCCAAATTCCTCCGCGACGAGCTTTGCCAGCTTGGCTATAACTTTGCTACCACCACCGATTCTGAGATTATCGCCAATCTCATCCTGTCCCCCACAGAAAGGAATCCAGTAGACAAGATAAAGTACGCTATGCGCCGGCTGCAAGGAGCCTATTCTCTGGTCATTATGACCAAGGACAAGTTGATTGGAGTTCGTGACCCTATGGGAGTGCGGCCACTTTGTCTGGGGACAATTGATGGTGGCTGGGTAATTGCCTCAGAAAGCTGTGCCTTTGGCCATATTGGCGCTCAGTTCATCAGGGAAATTGAACCTGGTGAAATAGTGGTTATAAATAAAAATGGGGTTAGAAGTTTTACGGAAAACAGTCCCCGAAGAGCCTTATGTATCTTCGAATATATCTACTTCGCCCGCCCCGACAGCATTATCCAGGGCAAGCTGCTTTACCCGGTACGGCAAGCCATGGGCAGAATACTAGCTCGAGACTATCCTGTTGATGCTGATTTAGTGATGGGTGTCCCTGACTCGGCCACTGCTGCCGGCATCGGCTACGCCATAGCCTCGGGCATTCCCTACTGCGAGGGCCTAATCAAGAACCGCTATGTGGGACGCACTTTCATTGAGCCTGACCAGAGATTGAGAGACCTCGGTGTTAAGCTGAAGTTCAATCCACTATCCGAAACAATCGCCGGGAAAAGGTTGATAGTCGTTGATGATAGTATTGTCCGCGGCACCACCACCCCTAAAGTAGTCGCCATGCTCAAGCGAGCCGGTGCCAGAGAGGTACACCTGCGCATCTGTGCCCCACCCATACGTCACCCCTGCTTCTTCGGCGTGGATATGGCGACAAAATGGGAGCTTATAGCTGCCCACAAGACCATACCAGAGATCAGGGACGCCATCGGAGCTGATTCCCTTGGTTATATAAGCATCGAGGGCTTAATCGAGTCGGTAGGCCTGCCCAAAGATATCTTCTGCCTGGCTTGCTTTACCGGGGAATACCCCATCTCGGTGCAGCTAGAGATGGACAAACTGGCCCTGGAAGCCATACCTTCAGGGAGCTTGAGTGAACTCGGCGGATCGTGAGGCTTATGCCCGGGCCGGCGTTGATGTCAAGGCTGCCGATAAAGCCAAAGAGCTGATTAAACGACACGCCCGGTCTACCTCCAGACCTGAAGTCTTAACCGATATCGGCTTATTCGGCGGCATGTTCCAATTAAAGGGTTACACCGAGCCGGTGCTGGTATCAAGCGTTGACGGCGTAGGCACCAAGCTTAAAATCGCCTCTATTTTAGACAAGCACGACACCATCGGCATTGATTTAGTCAATCACTGCGTTAATGACGTCCTCACCTGCGGGGCCAGCCCGCTATTCTTCCTCGACTATATCGCTATGGGCAAACTTCTGCCAGAAAGAGTGGAAAACATCGTCAGCGGCATAGCCAGGGCCTGTAAAAACGTTGGCTGCGCCCTGATCGGCGGCGAAACTGCTGAAATGCCGGGAATCTATCAGGCCAATGACTATGACCTCGTCGGCTTCATCGTCGGAGTCGTAGAAAAGGCAAACATACTCAGCGGCAGTTCCATCGCTTCTGGTGATATTATCCTCGGTCTGCCTTCCAGCGGACTACATACTAACGGCTACTCGCTGGTGCGTAAGGTATTCGAGATAGACCGAAACCCGTCTTCGCTCCAAATCTTCTACCCTGAACTAAAACGAACTCTAGGCGAGGAGCTTCTCGAGCTGCACCGCTGCTATTATGCGGATCTCAAGCCGGTTTTGCCGATGGTTAAAGGGCTGGCGCATATCACCGGCGGCGGATTTATCGGTAACATTCCCAGGATTCTACCCCAAGGTCTGGCTGCACAAATCAATAAAGATGCCTGGCATGTTCCGCCCATCTTCAGACTCATTCAAGAAAGAGGCAAAATCAAAGAAGCCGAGATGTACCAGGTATTCAATATGGGGACAGGTATGGTCATTTTCTGCTCCCCACAGGACGTAGCCGAACTTACCGCCGCCTTGCCTGAAACCAAAAAAATTGGTAAGGTTATCAAATCAACAGATGGCAAAAAAATAACCATTACTTAAAGGAGGCTAACTTGCGCGCTATTGTCAGCGTTTCCGACAAAACAGGACTGGTCGATTTTGTCCGCAAACTGAAAGATTTAGACATCGAAATATTCAGCACCGGTGGCACTAAAAAGGCTATTGGGGTCGAGGGCATAAAAGTCCACAGCATCTCAGAGCTCACCGGTTTCCCTGAGATTCTCGATGGCCGGGTGAAAACGCTTCACCCGGCAGTCCACGGTGGCATCCTCGCCAGGCGTGAGCTTCCCCAACACATGGATGAGCTGGCAAAGAACAAGATTCAAACCATAGATATAGTAGTGGTCAACCTCTACCCCTTTGTCCAGACTGTCGCTAAAGCCACTGTTTCCCTTGAAGAGGCACTTGAGAATATCGACATCGGCGGGCCGACGATGATTCGTGCCGCCGCCAAGAACTTCCCGTCTGTCCTGGTAGTAGTTGACCCCGAAGACTATGATGCCGTCATCGAAAAGCTGCGTCAGGGCAAGGTGGACTTGAAAGAGCGGAAAAGGCTGGCTCAGAAAGCTTTCCAGCATGTTGCCATGTATGATACAGCCATCGCCCAGTATCTCAGAGATGAAGAGACCTTCCCACAGGACATGACCATAGCTATGAAGAAGCTCTACGACCTGCGCTATGGAGAAAATCCCCACCAGAAAGCTGCCTTCTACACTGAGCAATTAATAAGGCAGAAGCCTTTGGGCATGACATCGGTCAAGCTGCTAAGCGGCCCGGAGCTCTCCTTCAATAATTTCCTTGACCTCGAAGCTGCCTGGAGTACAGCCTGCGACTTCACCGACCCCACAATAGCTATCGTCAAGCATAACAATCCCTGTGGGCTTTGCAGCAACAAAGACCTGATCGAAGCCTACAAGAGAGCTCTTGCTGGCGACCCGGTATCCGCCTTCGGAGGCATTGTTGCCTGCAATCGGCCTATTGACCTCGCCTTGGCTAGCGAAATCGATAAGACCCACTACGACTGCATTATAGCCCCGAGCTACAGCGAAGAAGCTCTTGGCATCTTCAAGCGCAAGAAAAACTTGCGCCTCCTCTCGGCACCTGTACGGCAACAGCAAGGCAAAACCGGAAACATCGACTTTCGTCCTATCAGCGGCGGTTTCCTAGTGCAAGAGGAGGACTATTACACCGAGGAAGAGTTTAAGCCGAAGACCGTATCCAAGCGTGAGCCTACCAAGGCCGAAATGCGCGACCTTCTCTTCGCCTGGAAAGCAGTGAAACACATCAAGTCGAATGGCATCGTCCTGGCTAAAGACAACACGCTGCTCGGTATGGGCACGGGTCAGCCCAACAGGGTAGTCAGCGTCGAGCTATCTCTGAAGAGAGCCGGCGAGGCAGCTAAGGGCAGTGTCCTCGCCTCCGATGCCATGATTCCCTTCCCCGACACCGTTGAGGTGGCAGCCAAGGGCGGAGTAACTGCCGTAATCCAAACCGGCGGTTCCGTCAGAGATAAAGAGGTGATTGCCACGGCTGACCAGTATAATATGGCTATGGTCTTGACCGGAATACGCCACTTTAGGCATTAAGCAGAAACGTGTATGGACAGGGCTTTAGCCCTGTCCACAGCGATTTGGTTACGGACAGGCCTAAAGGCCTTGTCCATACAGAGACAGTCGACAGTCCGAAGAGATAAGGTAGGGACAGGTCTTTAGACCTGTCCACAAAGAAGAAAGTGAAATGTTGATAATCGATAAAGATAGCGTCACTGCTACCAAGCAGAAAATAGCTGACCCTAAGAAGATAAAACAGGCTATTAAAGACGTGAAAAAAATGCTGGAGATAAAGGAGGTTCTCCTGTGGCGGTCTGAGGGGATGGCACCTTGCTGCGGTTCTCTGAATAATATATCGGCACAACTCACCCGTGAAGTCAACATTCTGGAAAATACTCTGGCAGCACTAGAGAACGGCAATGCGGCTCAAGCCGCTGATTTATTACAAGAGTACATCCAGGTACTAGAGGCAAGCTGTGAACCCAGCCAACCGAACTATTGTTGACCTCGATATTTTGGTTGAGGCCCTGCCCCAGAAAACAAAAAAACTTTCCCAGCGCATATTCTCGGTTTCGACTGCGAAGGGCTGCCTCAAGCCACCTGAAACCATGCTCCCCTGGATTGAGCAGCAGTTCGGCTCTGTTGATAGAGTAACCGAGCAGAAAATCATTAAAGTCACCAACCTGGTCACCTACGAAGGGGCTATATTCAACTCCTTGCGAGCCCTACGCCCACGACAGTTTGAGGATAGGCTCAGAGTTGAAGCCAGACTGATGGATCGAGCCAAAGACGACCCGCTAAACAAGCCCCTCGAAGATACCCCAGAAGACCTTTTCGGCAGAATCAAGGGAAAATACTGCATTACCGCCAGCAACATCGCCAAGTACGACGGGCTACACGGCATGATAATCTTCAGAGACCACAACCCCTTAGCCTTCGATAGAGAAAAAATAATTGACTACCTAGATACGGGCTGGAAATGGGCGCAGAAAGCTAATAAATTCGATCCCTCAGCTAAGTATTACTTTTTCCTGTGGAACTCGCTGAAGAAAGCCGGGGCAAGCCTGGCTCATGGCCACGCTCAGGTGGTGCTAAGCCGAGATCACCATTATGCCAAAATCGAAGCCCTGCGCCATGCTGCCCTTCACTACAAAGCCGAGAATAAGGCCGACTATTTCGACGACCTGTACCAGATTCACCTTGACCTGGGCCTGGCTCTGGAAAAAGACGGTACCAGAGTTCTGGCTTATCTGACCCCGATCAAGGAAAAGGAAACAATGCTCCTTTCACCAGGTTTGAACCGTTCCTTCAAAGAAAGGCTCTATGAGGTTCTGGCCTGTCTTCGGGATTGCATGCATGTGACCGCCTTCAACGTGGGAATAGCCGTCCCACCCCTAAACTCACTTCCCAAAGGCTGGAAGGATTTCCCCGTCATCGCCCGGCTAGTTGACCGCGGCTATCCCTGGGATGGTTCCTCTGATTTCGGCACCATGGAACTTTACGCTGCCAGCATCATCTCCAGTGACCCATTCCAGGTAGCTCGAGAGCTTAAGGAGGCTTTAGCCTAACCCACACAATAGGGACAGGGCTTTAGCCCCGTCCAAGACGCTTGTTTATGATTTCACGGACAGACCTGAAGGTTTATCCCTACAAACCCACCCAGCTACCGCCTTCATGCTATAATTACCAGACAAAACTGTTACTCAGGCGGGACCAAAAAGTAGGAGGTAGAACTGGCTATGGTTACGGAAGAGAAAAAGAAGGTAATAAACCGCTTGAAATCAATGTATCCGCTTCGAGCCAAGATAACTGAGACCTATCTCAAGAGCGCCGAAGCTATCAAGGCAGGCAAGCCCGCCGTCTGGGCTATGCTCAACTTTTACTCCGGCGACCCCATACTCAAGGCTATGGATGTGGAAGTGGTCTATCCGGAAAATTATGGTGCCGTCGCCGCAGCTATGGGCGTTGCCCAGCAATACCTGGAACAGGCGTATGCCGATGGCTTTCCCACGCATCTCTGCGGATACAGTCTGGCCAGCCTCGGTTATACGTCGAGGATGATGAGGGAATTCAAAGGCGAGGTACCGCCAGAGGCACCCCTCGGAGGCATGCCGAAGCCATTATTCCTGCTGTCCTCATCTGCTATCTGCGATGCCAGGTACAAGTGGTTCCAGGCATTAGGCCGTTACATGGATGTCCCGGTATGGCCACTGGAAGCACCCAGCCCCGGAGCAAAAGAGTTCTTCATCGAAGGTGCTTTCGAAGCAATGGTTGACATGGGAGTCAAGCACCTCAGGGATTTCGTCGCCTTCGTCGAACGCATGCTGGGCAAGAAAATGGACTGGGCCAGGCTAGATGAGACGGTTAACCTCATGATAGAGGTAAACCGCGTATGGTATGAGGTGAATGAGCTGCGCAAGGCAAAACCGTGCCCGATGCACGCCAGGGACTTCTGGAGCGCCATGTCGCCAGCCCTGTTCCTGGCGGGCGACCCCCAGAATTCATTGCAGTGCTTTAAAGATATGTACGTTGAGGTCAAAGATAGGGTGAACAATCACATAGGAGCTATACTCGAGGAGAAATACCGGTTGGTATTCGCTGAGCTTCCGCCCTGGCATAGCTTAGGCTTTTTTGACAAACTGGCTGAGAGAGGGTGGAACTTCGTCATCGAAAGCTTCGGTTATCATCCACCTATACCTCTTGACCTGAGTGACATCAGTGACCCGCTGGAACGAATCACCAGATTTAGCCTCCAGTTTTTTGCTGGCTATAATAAAGAAGCCCGGCAACAGAATGTGCTCGGTGGCTCCTTCGCCTATCCCTATCTGAAATATGCCAGAGAATGGAAGTGCGATGGGGCAATGCTTCATCCCCTTATCAGCTGCCGCAGCGCCTCGACGCACCTGCCTTACGTGGCAAACATGCTCATGGACAAGCTGAGTGTGCCCTCTCTAACTATCGAAGGAGACATAGTAGACCTCAGATTGTTCAACCCGGAAGACGCCTTAGCTAAGGCAGAGCCCTTTGAGGAGACCATGGAGCACTACAGAAGAGTGAGAAAACAGAAAGGCTTCGACTGGTAAGAACGCAAACAATTCCAATTTAATGAGGTGTCAGCAATGTCAGACAAAAGCAAAGGGCTGAGCAAAGTCCAGGAAATCTATCGAACCCGGTCACAAAGAGCTAAAGAACTCAAGGCTGCAGGCAAAAAGATAATAGGCTATCCCTGCGTATATGTCCCTCTGGAAATGCTCACCGCCCTCGACCTAGTCCCATACCGGACATATGGAGACATTAGAGAGGCAGTCACCGAGGCGGATAGAGCTTTGCCCACCTCGTTCTGCCCCATCATGCGCACCTGCCTCGATTGCGCCTTGAAAGGGAAAAACGACTTCCTGGATGGTATGGTTAATGTCCACTCCTGTGACCCCCAGGAGAAGACAGCCCGCGTCTGGGAATCTTATACGGATTATCCTTACTTCCACTTCATCGATATGCCCAGCACCGTTCGACCTGAAGCCATTGAATACTTCAAGTCACAACTGAACGACTTCAGGAAAACGCTGGAGGCCTTTACCGGACAGAAACTGTCTGCAGATAAGCTTAAGTCAGCCATCGAGGCTCATAATCAACAGCGCGCCCTGGTACAGCAATTATACGAGCTAACCAAGCCAGTCCCACCGCTTATCTCGGGGACAGAGCTCGTTCAGGTAGTAAAAGCGCTCATGAGCCTGCCTGTAGCTGAGGGGAATGACCTGCTAACTCAGGTTATCGGCGAGATAAAAAGCCGCACCGATGCTCCCAAGAAGAAACCGGCACGGCTCCTTATCTGGAGCAGTACATTGGATGATACCGATATCATGCAGATATTTGAGGCTAAGGCAAATGTGGTAATGGATGAGACCTGCGGCGGCATCAGAGCTTACAGAGGCAGCGTAAAACTGACTGCCGACCCGTTAGATGGACTGGCTGATTACTATATGAAGGAGATCACCTGCGCCCGCACCTTCAGACAGGCTACTCTCGGCGAGACCAAGAAAGACTATGCCAAAGACATCCAAAGCCGTTTCGGCTACCTCAAAGGCATCGTCAAAGAATGGAAAATCAACGGCGCCATATTGCTGCTCGTCAGATATTGTGACCCCTTTGCTTTTGAAATGCCGTCGCTCAAAGACTATCTCGACAGCATCGGCATTCCCAGCACCTACATAGAATATGATTACACCATGGGAGCTTTAGCCCCCTTAAGAACCAGGGTTGAAGCCTTCCTCGAGACAATCCGTTAAGAACATTTCTCCAGAGGTCAACTTGTATTTCGCTGGCGTTGACATAGGTTCCACCATGACCAAGGTCGTGCTCATGGACACGGCTGACAGGATATTGTCCGCCATCAAAGGCCCTACTGGTCCTGAACATCGCCAGCTAGCCAATGAGGTGATGAGAATGGCACTGGAGCAAGCTAATTTGCAACTTGATGACATCCCTTACATCGTAGCCACAGGCTACGGGCGGGTAAATGTCCCTTTCGCTGACGACCAAATAACAGAGCTTTCCTGCCATGCCAGAGGAGTTTACAGCTTATTTCCCAATGTCAGAACTGCCATTGATATCGGCGGCCAGGATGCCAAGTGTATGAAGATAGAGAAAGGCAAACTAGTCGACTTCGTCATGAATGATAAATGCGCCGCCGGAACTGGCCGGTTCCTAGAAGTCACCGCTGCCACCTTGGGTATCAGGCTGGAAGACATGGGGAACATCTCATTGAAATCTACAAAAAAAATCCAGGTAAGCAACTTATGCACCATCTTTGCCCAGCAGGAGGTGGTAGCGCTTCTGTCTCGCGGGGAAAAGCTGGAAGATATCATAGCCGGACTTCACGATGCGCTGGCCAGCCGCGTGGCGGCACTGGCACGGCGGCTGAAAGTAGAACCTGATGTAGTGCTTACCGGAGGCGTAGCCAAGAATATCGGCATGGTTAAGGCGATGAAGGAAAACCTGGGCTGCGAACTCCTCGTCCCTGAAGAGCCGCTTCTCACCGGGGCGATTGGGGCTGCCATACTGGCAAAGGAAATCTATATGAAAGCAACCGCGGAAGGCGAGACCATATCGAAAAGGGCACGTCGCCTAGAGAAAGCCACCTTTTTCGGCTAGAAACTTAAAAGCAGTGCCTATTGTCATTGCGAGGAGCATGAGCGACGTGGCAATCCCTGAGAAAGTTCTCTTCTGTTGGAGGGAAAGGAGCAAGCGATGGTGAAGCTGAAGCACCCCCTCCCTCTAACTCCCTCCCGCCAGGGGAGGGAGAACAAGAATGTCCTCTCCCTTGACGGGAGAGGACAAAGGTGAGGGTGAAAGTATAAATGGCTTGGTTCATGGGTATCGACATCGGCTCGGTATACAGCAAGGGAGTCATAATTAGTGATTCCGAGCCTGCTGCTCACTCTGCAATCCTTTCCGGAGCCAATTACCAGACAGCAGCCGAGACGATAAGGCAGGAGCTCCTGAAGCAAGTTAATCTGGCTCAGAGCGATATAACCGATACTGTGGCAACCGGGACTGGCGCTGGCAATGTCCCTTTCGCCAGCCGACAAGTCAGTGACATAGTCTGCACTGCCAGAGGTATAAACAGCATCTTCCCCCAAGTTAAGACAGCGATCGAAGCAGCGGGGCAGTCCACCAAGGTGATACGCATAAATGAACAGGGAATGGTGACCAATTTTACCGTCAGCGAAAGATGCGCTGCCGGCAGTGGCCGGTTTATTGAAGTCATCGCCAACGTGCTGCGAATAGATTTAAAGGACTTCGGCTCGCTTTCTCTCAAGTCCAAGAACCCCATCACCTTCGGCACCGGTTGTGCTGTCTTTGGCGAATCAGAGGCTATCACCAGAGTCACCGAAGGCATCCCTAAAGAGGACATCGCCGCCGGAGTCAATAAAGCCCTAGCTAGTAAGATCTCCTCACTGGTCAAGAAGATTAAGCTGGAGCAGCCATGCGCTATCTGCGGCGGTGGCGCTCTCAATGTCGGCCTCGTCAAGACTGTAGAACAAGAACTGAATATACAGCTCCTGGTGCCCCCCCACCCACAAATCATCACCGCCCTAGGTGCCGCCGTAATCGCCAGAACCCCCAGTCCGAAAGCATAAACCAACGTGTAAGTAATGCGAGTCTTATAGCTATTGTCGTGCAATAGCCATAAGGGGTATGCCTAGAGCATCGGCTCTAGGCACGATTGGAGCCGATGCTCCAATCTACCCAAGGCTCACCCATAAGCCAACACATGTAAATGAAGGGGCTTCCGGCTTTGAAGAAGGTCAATGGCAATGAAATTCAGCCGTCAGGGCATTGATGAAATGTGTTAGAATAGTCGCAAGTTACGCAGACGGAGGGTGATGGTGAGATTCATTCTGCTGATTTTGGTTGCTATCGTGGTTTTGGGATTATTAACGATAGGTTCCACGGTTGCGCCATGCCAAGCCACCACCTTTAATTGCTCTGCAAACGGAGCTACTCCCATAATCACAAATGCCACTTTATTCAGCGGGGAAACCGACCCCAGCAAAGTCGCTTTCCAAACATCATACCTTTCCCTATCACTCAGGACAGACAAGCCGGTATATTTGACCGGTGAGATCATAAATATCACCGTCAGCACAAGCGTAAGCAATACTCATGTTCGTTTGCTGGCTCAGCTTTCAGGTGGTTACCAGGAAACAATCGGCAACTTCACTACAAGCGGAATGCATACGCTCTCGTGGCCGGCACCAGCAACATCAGGACAGGTAAGATTCACCTGCGAAGGCGAAGCTTTAGTGCAAGTATGGAGCACCTGCACCACATATGTATGTGTCGACGAAGATTGTCGGTGGGAGAATTATCCCTGTGTCCGGTCGATGTCAGTCACGGGCAATGCTTTCACCGACATTCGCGTTTTCAGCCGGGCGACGTCCATATCAGGCCACGTAGTTGATACCAATCAGCGGCCGGTCCCCGGGGCAACTGTCTATACCCTTAATTCTGGACAGAGCACAACGGCAAACAACAATGGCTATTATGAATTCAACTCCTACCAGCTTGGTAACAATTACACTTTGATTAACCAGATACCTACGGTTACAGAAACTGTGTCTGTTGAGGCAATCGCCTGTGAACCACAGCCGGGTAAAACTGTACAAGTCCAGGCCGAGCGCGGTGCTACCGATGTCAACTTCACCTTAAAGCGTTATTTCTATCCACCAGCCATTGATTTATCGGAGTTCACCTTCGACGCTTTTCCCGGTTGGGAAGACGCCAAGGAACCCTATACATGGCAGAATATCTTGGGGATTACCATTGACGGGCCGGTGGAGCCGATAAAGTTGCTTTATGGAGCTAAAGAGGTATCACCCCCGCTGTTCAATATCGACAATAAAAAGCTGTACCTCATCACTAAACTGGAATTTGGCCGCTATTTCCTGGAATTAAAAGGCGCTCAAAATACCGAATATATAGTTGCTGCTGCTACAACCTTGAACAGCTATTACTTCGAGCCAGTGAGCGTAAGCGGAAGAATTGAAGCCAAAGATAGCCAGCGTCTTAGACTCATGCTCGAGCCTGACAAGATGGAACTGAAGGTCATTAAGCCACCTCCTTTGCTTCTCATCATCATTCCAACCATTGTTGGGCTTGTCGGTGGCCTCGTAGCTGCCTACTTTCTTACCGGTGGAAAATTCCGGGGCCTGAAATTGCCACGGCTGAGGAAGACAACTCAGGGAAAGGCTCGAGAAAAGACCCGAAGAGAAGGCCGAGGTAAGAGAGGTAAAAAGAAGTAGAGCAAAGGCACAGGTGAAGGCGGAGACAAAGGCTGATGAACAGAAGCGGCGGCAAGGCAAGCTTGAGGGTCTGGGGAAGCCCTGAAGATAGCAAAGTCGTTATCTATATAGACAAACAAGCCTACGATGATATTCATCGGCACGGGGCAGCCAACCCTCAGCGAGAGGTAGTCGGTATCCTCCTGGGCAACGTCTCCGAAGACAGCACCGGCACATATCGGGTTGATATAGTCGGCATCGTTAAATCGGATTCTGCTCCCGGGAATCAGACTCAGGCGCAGTTCACTCATGAGGTCTGGCTACAGCTTGTAGAATCAGCTCAGAGAAACTATCCCAACCAGAAAGTTGTCGGCTGGTACCATACACACCCCGGATTTGGCGCTTTCATGTCCGATGATGACATAAATTCCCATCGCGTTGCTTTTTCACACCCCTGGCACGTAGCTGCCGTGTGTGATCCCATAAAAAATAAGCTCTGCTTTTTCGGTTGGGACGGCTCAGAAATAAAGACAATCAAGGGCTTCTACACCTACGAAGTCCCGGTGAAGGAACCAAAGCCGTTACCTCGCCCAGAGAGGATGGCACCATCGCAAAGGAAGATACCTGCTTTCCTTATACCTGTTCTGGCACTCTTTCTGGCTCTGTTTACTATTGTAGGACTTGCCTTAACCGTCTGGTTGCCGGGCGACCAGGGGAAAACAAGCCAGCCGCCGTTCAAAGATTTTCCAGCTGCCGTCGTCTCGTTCCGCAATGAGGGAAAAGGGGAAGTATATCATTATTATTTGATTCAAAAGAACAGTGAGGTCTGGCGTCACACACTGAACAAGCCTGAGCCGTGGGATAAGGAGAAATCCTTACCCATCGCTTTAACGGAGATTGTGGAACAACCCACTGCTAGTACGCAAAATGACAGCGGTGACACTATCGGTGTCCTAAAAATGCAAGCTAAAGATGAAGCTGGGAAGCTTTGGATCTTGAGCACTTCGATTAGCAACACCGGCGAGATTACAGAGTGGCAAAAAACGGAGCCAACCACAACACCGCCAGCAGGCATTTCGCTTTCCGTCTCTGAGAAGTATTTGTTCTTTGGCACAACCAAAAACACGATACCCTTACAACTATCCTTCGCCGGTAGCGGAAACCCCTCTTGGCGCATTTCATCTAGTGCGACTGGGATAAAGGTGGACAAAGAATCTGGCGTCGGTAATGCTACCATCAACGTTACGGTGCAGCGTAGCGAGCTCAGCCCGGGAGATCACATGGATAAAATCATCTTCAGTTATGACGATGACAAAAGGACAGAGGAGGTGCTCACCTTCGTTACAGTCGTTTCAGTAACCGAACCGGTGCCAGCAGGAGCAAGCTTCAGGATTATTTCTGTGAAAGATAGGAGCGACGACGGAAAAATCGCACGGGATGGCGAGGAAATTCTAGTTCAGGTACAGAATAGGGGGCAAAGTTCTGGTAGGGCCGAGGTTTCGATTGGTTCTAGCGAGAATTTTGCTATCTTGGAGTCACCTGAAGCTCAAGAATTAAAGCCTAACAAAGAATTTACCTTTGTATTCCGGCTTAAACCCAAGACTATGAGAAGTGGACTCAGTGAGAGCTTAGTCTTTAAGGTAAAAAATTCAACTTCAACTACCGATGAATATGATGAAGAATCAGAACGTTTCTTCGTACCATAGTAATACCTCGGGCGGCATTCAAAGCCGCTACGATACCCTCAAGCTCATCCCCTGGTGGGACCAGGAAAAAGTAGCTAACGCCCGAGTGATGGTGGTCGGTGCCGGTGCTCTGGGAAATGAGATTCTGAAAAATCTGGCACTCGTCGGCATCGGCCACATACTTATCATTGACTTCGACATCGTTGAAGCTGCCAATCTTACCCGCTCCGTCCTGTTCCGGGCTGAGGACATCGGCAAGCTTAAGGCCAAGGTAGCCGCCCAGCGGCTGAAAGAATTGAATCCAGACGTCAAGGTCGCCTTGATTTGCGGTGATATCACCACTGATGTCGGCCTCGGCGTCTTCCGCAACATGGACATCGTTTTAGTTGGCGTTGATAACTTTGGCGCCAGGATTTTCATCAATCGTGCCTGCTTCAAGGTGGGCACACCCTGGATTAATGGTGGTATTCAAGAATTGGTCGGAGAATTCCATGTCTATATACCCGGTGAAGGTGCCTGTTACGAGTGCAATCTACCCAGGGAAGCCTACAAAGAAATGAAACGCCGCCTCTCATGCCTGCTGCCTGTCGAAGAGGTCGAACAGGGTAGAGTCCCGACAACACCCACCATCGCCTCCATCATCGGCGCGCTCCAAGTACAGGAAGCCCTGAAGCTTATCCACGAGCATGAGGTTGCCGGCGGCAGTGGCCTTATTTTTAATGGGCTGACCAACGACTATTTGCCGGCTAACTTTCCCTTAAACGAAAGGTGCCTAAACCATAATCCACTCAAATCCGTTATTGCTATTGAGAAGGGTGCTTCCGACAGCACCTTCGGTGAGCTGTTGAATATGGCTGAAGAGAAGCTAGGTCCTGGGGCAGCTATCCGATTGGATTTTGACCTTGTTTTTAAAGTGACCTGCACTTGCGGTTACTCCGAGCAGATTCTGAAGCGCCTCGATAAACTCGGCTCGGATGAGCTGAGGTGTCCCAATTGCAAAAAACTCATGCAACCACATATCACGTCCACTGTCAGCAATACCACACCATGGTTTCTGGACAAGACTTTGTCCCAGGGACAAATACCACCATTCCACATCATTACGGCAAGGAACACAACAACTACGGCTCACTTCGAACTTGACGCAGACAGAGACAAAGTATTAAATTTCACATGAAAGGAGGAACAATTTTATGGAAGAGATGGAGGTAAAACTGGTCCGCCTGTGCCCAAACTGCGGCTCTGTTACTGAGTACGATGCCGACTTAAAGTGCAAGACCTGCGGACAGTACACTAAGGAAGAGGTCATTGCCGGCGAAGTAGGCATAGGGCCAGCGGCAGCAGTCGCGGAGCGGGAAGAACGCTACGGGCGGAGGAGGATGTGCCGTGAGTACGGAAAAGAAATAGATATGAATGCCAGATTGTGCCAGTACTGTGGTATAAACATACCTGACAGCCGTGTTTCAGCAAATACAATTATGGCTCTGGCTGTCATTCCCGGCATTTTCGGATTGCACGGCCTCGGTCATATAATTTTGGGTAGAATCGCCATAGGTTTTCTGATTCTCTTTGCCGGGCTGGCCCTTATCGGCGGTATAATAGCGTGCGCGATTACATTTTACTGGACCTGGGAATCAGCCTACATTGCCCTGATTTCCATACTAGCCATTGCCTACATTGTCCTGTTTGTCTGGCAAGTCATGGATGCCAATGCCAGCGTTGGCAAATACAATCGAGCTTACGAGAGCCATAAGGTAACATAAGGCGGAGTGCTGAAACCGTGACGGTACTGTTTGTCCTCGCCCTGTGCATAGCTGGCTTTGTTGTTGGTTTCATAGCCATATATACAATGCGTCGGGGATACATCAAGGCTAAGCCAGCAAGTCAAGACATAACTGAGAATACGGAGGAGACACCTTGCCTCTGGTGCGGCAAAAAGGAATACAGCTCCAGAAACCCGTCTTTCACCTGCCCCAAGTGTGGCACAATGCATCACCGGTCATGCTGGGAGGAATACGGAGGCTGCACCACCTGGGAGTGCCCTCTGTCACCAACAGAAGAAAAAACCAAAGAAGTGGCTTGATAATTTAGCCGGTTACTACAAACGAAGGAGGTAGCTTAAGAATGAGAGTATATATCTGGGACTTTACCCATGACCGCTATTATCCAGCACTGGTCTCCGAACATGCCACGGTTGGGAGGCTGCTTTCGCAAATTACACCGCAAATAGTTAAGGAACGGGGGCCAGGAAGACAAATGGTCGCTTATCTTCAGAAGACTGGCGAACAATTATACCGAAACCCCCAGAGACGATACATAAGAAGGGGCGGAGTCTCACGATACTGGACACTTCACCCGTGGCAGACTCTGGCCTCGGCCGGCGTCGTTGAAAATGAGATACTGGTGCTATGCTATTTCATACAACCGGGTGTAGTAGCCGCCGATTTGCAAGAGCGGCTGGCTCAAGAATATGAATGGCTCAAGGAGCTAGCTGCCAAATCTGACCTTATCGAGGTCGAACCTACAGAGGGCGACCCCCCCACAAAATACCTCGTCACTCTTAAGTGCAAAGGCATGATGCTTCACCCCACTAAGGGGAAACCATGTCTCACAGCCAACCATGTTATGGAGATCTACTTGCCTGCAGGTATACCCGGCTATCCCAATGAAGCACCTTATGTTCTGTGTCTCACACCCCATTTCCATCCCAACATCAGTCCAGAAAACAACATGGTATGCATCGGCATAGAACGAGACTGGGAGAGCTCACTGGACATCGCCTGGCTGGTTACGCACCTGGCAGACATGATTACTTACCGAGTCTATGGCTTTGAGAAACCTTACAACCAGAAAGCGGTAAAATGGACTAAAGCCAATAAAGCAAAATTGCCGCTAGATAAACGCCCTCTGTTTAAGGAAGAGGTAGCCATAGCCATACCTTCTAAAAAAGCTGAAGAGGCAGAGCTCTCCTTTGAAAAACCTGTCGAGGTGGCAAGGGTAGCTGCAAAGTCAACTCAGTTGGTAAAGGCAAAGCGAGCAACAAAGAAGACCGCAACAAAAGGCAAGCAGCAAAAGACAAAGCAGGCAGCAAAGGCCAAATCTCCCAAACGAAGCACTGCACACAGTAAGCGAAAATAAAGCACCATCAGGTCTTTACCAGAGCATAGCAAAAGCACGACCAAGGAAAGGAGGAAAGAAGAAACAAAAGATGAAAAGAGAAAGAGCTAGAGAAAGGAGGAGACAATGAAAATAAATAGGCGAACGCTATATATTCTGCTCCCCATCATTGTTTTGGTTTTGCTTGGGGCTTTCTTCGCTGGATGCGCCTGCGTCCCACCAGGAACAATGCCCCCCGTCTGCCAGCAATGGTATGAAAAAGGGAAGACAGAAGGTTACAATAGTGGTTACAACGAAGGTTACAGCAGGGGCAAGGAGGACGGTAAGGCGACCGGATACAGCGAAGGATATACTAAAGGACTGGATGAAGGCAAAAAGCTATGTCCAGAATGTCCGAAATGTCCAGAATGCCCTCAATATCAATATCCCTATTACTATCAAAATCCGTATCCATACCCATATGACCATTACGGATACGGGGACTACTGGACTGGATATCAAGACTGCAAGAACAAATTCTGCACTCAATGTCCAACCTGTCTGCTCTGCCCTTAGCCAGTGCCCAGTTTAAAAATCTCAACAAGATGCCTTACATCTGAACAGACGCAGGGGCAGACCTTGGGTCTGCCCCTGCCTTTTTCACTGGCTATTTCAAGAGTTTGCTAACGCTGCCATCGTCTCGAAGCTGCACTTATTCTCTGCAAGTAATGGACTAATAACCCTACTAAAATGCAGGTGAAAAACACCTTGGCATTTTGTCTAAAAAGGAATACAATCAGGATATAATTTGACTCGGGGTTGCAATGTAGCCCGCTCTTAAAGCCAACCCAAAAGGAGGAGAGAAATGTTAGAGGTGTTTTTGACCGAAGAGCAGAAGAAGCTCAAACGCCAGGTGCAGGATTTTGTCAAGAGCGTACCACGGCAGCTTATTCTCGACATGGATGCTGATAAGGTCAAGTTTCCTTATGAATTTGTCACAGAGGCAGGTAGGAGAAATCTGCTCGGGCTCAGATTTCCTAAGAAATATGGTGGCAGAGAGCTCAAATGGGTGGACGAAATCCTCTACATAGGCGAAATCAATAAACTGGGCATACCCTTTGCCTGTCTCTGTTCAATGGTCTCTATCGTCGGCGAAGGGCTGAATTTGTTCGGCACCGAGGCCCAGAAGGAACAATACCTGAAACCATTGATAGCCGGCACACAATGGGCTGGCGAGGCGCTTACTGAGCCAAGAGGAGGCTCCGACTTCTTCGGTGCCACCACCGTGGCTCGAAAGAAAGGCAACAACTATTACCTCACCGGGCAGAAGCGCTTTGTTGTCGGCTCCGAAGGCGCCGACTTCTTCCTGGTATTCGCCGTCACCAACCCCGGAGCCGGCCGAGATTCAATCAGCGCCTTCATCGTTGAGAGAGACATGGGTGTGGAAGTAAAACATGTCTACGGCTTAATGGGCAGTCGAGGTACAGGCACAGGTAGATTGATTTTCCGCGATGTGCCAGTGCCGGAGGAGAATCTGCTGGGGAAGGAGAACGAGGGGGCAAAGATATTCTACAAGCTGATGGTGCCAGAAAGGCTTCTTTCCGGCGGCGTGGGCGGCTCCCGAGCTATCCTTGAAATAGCCGCCAGATACGCCAATAAGAGGAAGGCTTTTGGCCAGACCATAAGAAACTTCGAAGGAGTCAGCTTCAAGATTGCTGACTGCGTAACCAAGCTCGATGCCGTCAGCGCCCTGTCCTACGCTGTAGCCAAAACGATAGATGATGGCATAGGTACCCCAGGTTATCAAAGGAGACTGGTGTCCGAAGTGAAGAAACTGGCCACCAAAACGCATTGGGAAGTAGTCAACGACGCCATGCAGATTCTCGGCGGCATCGGATACACCAACGTCTTCCCTGTGGAGCGAGCGATGAGAGAAGCCAGACTAGCCATGATATGGACCGGGACTAACGAGATCATGAATTTAATCATCCAGCACGAGTACTACAAGGAAATTCTGGCCAGAGGTATAGAGGGCAGAGAC
>JAPLHH010000104.1 GCA_026389735.1 Chloroflexota bacterium
CAGCTTCTTTTCTGTAATGGGGTCGCCAATCTGAACGGAACTGCTGGAAATAGCTTCCGATTCCTTGGTAAGCTCTCCCGAAGCGAAGGTAACGCCATGGATGCCATCACGCCCAGTCCTGCCCCCCACCAGAACCACCAAGTCTCCAGCCTGCTGCTGTCCCCTCTGACTCATGCTCACAGGTAACAGACCCACTGTCCCGCAGAAGACCAGAGGGTTTCCTACGTATCGCTCGTCAAAGAGAATAGCACCGTTTAATGTGGGTATGCCGAGTCGGTTCCCGTAGTCGGCCACGCCGGCGCGGACGCCTTTGAAAACACGGCGGGGATGCAACACACCACGAGGGAGCTTATCATAGGAGAAATCAGGAGGAGCAAAGCAGAACACATCCGTGTTCAGGATGGGCTTGGCCCCCAATCCCGTACCCAAGATGTCCCGAATGACACCCCCTATCCCTGTCGCTGCCCCTCCATAGGGCTCCAGTGCCGAAGGATGATTATGAGTTTCTACTTTGAAACAGATGGCGTAGCGACCGTCGAAATCTATTACGCCGGCATTGTCTCGAAAAACCGAAAGACACCAAGGCTTTTTTAACTCTTCGGTGACCTTCATCACGGTGCTCTTAAGCAGGTTGTCGACAACAAGCTGCCCCAGCTTGATTCTACTCTTAAAGGTCTTATGGATACAGTGCTCAGACCAGGTCTGTGCCAGGGTTTCAAGTTCCACATCAGTGGGGTTGCGGCCTAGCTTTGAGAAGTAGTCCTTGATGTACCTCATCTCGCTTAGATTCAACCAGAGCCTGTCCTTGCTCAGCTCCATCAAATCGTCATCGTCCAGGCTAAGCAAATCTACAGTAGTTAAGACGAATTTGTAGGTTGTGGAGGGGAGAGCAACTGCCTCTCGCTTCGTGACTACGTGCTGGATTAGACTATTGACCAGCAGTTTATCGCAGATAGATTGAAGAACCTCTTTCGAAAGATCGCCCCGTAAGGAATATTTGCGGGCGGTTTTCACCGATGTAACTGTAGCTATGCCGAGGTCGTGGATTGCCTTGCTGACGCTCCCCGCCACAGGATCCGTCACGCCAGGATTGTAGGCCACCTCGATAACGTGGACATCCCTATCCCCAATACTAGATAAGGGCCCCTCGCCCCAAGAAAAGTCTTCAACTACAGGGTCAGCCAGTAACTCTTGACCAATTTTTACTACCTCTGCATCATTCAGCTCTCCCTCCAGAAGATATACATCGCTAACCCTAGCTTGTTTCACAGCCGTGATGCCAATGTCACGGATGTCCTTCTCTAGCTTGTCTCCTTCAGGGTCGGGGAAACCGACCTTCACTGAGACCTCAATCCAAAACAAGAGATTTACCTTTCTACAACTTCCAGGAGCTTACAATCCTTCAAGACTCAAGCTGGCTACCTCGAAGGATTCTATCTTCAGGGTTGTGTGACAATTTTGGGCTGACAATATTCAAGAAATAGCTATGAAATCTCAAGTCATCGGTGAACTCCGGGTGGAAAGCACAGGCCAGCAGCCGATTTTGCCTGATGGCGACGATGGTGCCATCGGGAAGACAGGACAGGATTTTTACACCTGGCTTGGCCTCTTCGATGATCGGGGCTCGAATGAAAACAGCATGGAATGGCTCTTCGCCCACAAGCGGTATCTCCAAGTCTGTCTCAAAGCTATCAATCTGGCTGCCAAAGGCGTTGCGCCTGACCTTCGTATCCATGAGGCCCAGAGTCTCCATTTCATAGTTGGAGACACTCTTGGCAAGCAAGACCATTCCGGCACAGGTTCCCCAAATAGGTAAACCATCTCGAGCCATCTCCCTTATAGGCTGAATCAACCCAAAACTCTCCATGAGCCTCAGCATGGTAGTGCTTTCCCCGCCGGGGATAATAAGCCCATCCAGTGTATCAAGCTCATGGGGCAGGCGAATTGGAGGTGCCTCCACACCCAATTGTCGCAGAATGCCGATATGCTCTATGAACGTCCCCTGTAGAGCGAGAACCCCCACCCTCATATCTTGTAGATTTCCTGTAGGTTTCCTGAATCGATTCTCGATGGCTAAACTCGCGCTCCAAGCGCAGACTCAAGGGATTATTCCTTGGGCCAAGGCTCATGATACACCAAGTGACGGAACTAAGCAAGCTCTTATTATGCTTGACAAACATGACTTCGCTCTGGTAT
>JAPLHH010000048.1 GCA_026389735.1 Chloroflexota bacterium
AGCCTTGCACTGTCACCACAGCCAGGTGGGCCACTTTTCTCGCGAATGGGATGATTTTCTCAAGCAAAGATACGAAAAGTTTGCTGAAGGGAAAGGGTTCAAACTGGCAGAGGCTTTTTACCGTGCTGAGATTTGGTGGTAGACAATTTATGACGACAGCCAGAGAACATCTCCGCACAGGTTCGGGTCGTGCGGCTTCGAAGCGAAGACAGCAAATTCCTTCTTTTCCTTACCTAACACTGTGGCCTCACCATGGCCAGGATATACCTCGGTATTATCAGGTAGAACGAAGAGCTTGCTTTCTATAGACTTCACTATCTGCTTGAAGTCAGCAGGTATTCCAGTTTTCCCCGGGCCACCCGGGAAGATGGTATCACCTGATACTAAATAGTTGCCCACCAAAAGGCACAGGCTTCCCGGAGTATGCCCCGGCGTGTGTAATACTTTGAGCTTGAGCTTCCCTACTTCTATGGTGTCGCCATCATTAAGCTCAATATCCGGACGAGACGGCAGCCTGGCAGCATCCTTGGGATGAAGTGCCACCGGGATTTTCAGCTTTGATTTTAACTCTTCAAGCGCTCCAATGTGGTCAATATGGCTGTGGGTTATCACGATGTACTTTGGCTTGGTGCCAGCCAGTTGGCTCAAAACCGCATCAGCTTCACCCGGTGCATCCACCATTATGCTATCTCCGGTGGCCTGGCACACTACTATGTAGGCATTAGTGCCGAAAGGGCCAAGTTCCAGCCTGGTTATTCTGACAGCATTGTCTTGTACCACATTTTTCATTTTCATTCTATCCAGCCTCCAAATGACAACACTAAGCCCGGGGCATCGCAGCCATAAATTAAGGCAGGTTCCGCTCCGGTTTCAAATTCTAACACCACCGATTTGACCGGTCAATAAAAACCATCCCACTTTTTCAAAATGCGTAGGGAAGAAGTTGTGATGGCCCGCTCTATCGTGCTACGATTAGAACAGCGTACCATTCTGCGATTTTGGAGGGTGCAGAAATGTCGACTCAACCAGCTGAAGCCAAACTTGTCGCCGTCTGCGGGCTGTACTGCGGTGGCTGTCCCGTGTTCAGGGCCAGCGGAGACCGCGCCCTCGCCGAGAGAATTGCCCAAAACACGGGAATTCCCATTGAGAGAGTCAGCTGCCACGGTTGTAGGGTGGAGGAGGGCCACATAAAGCTGATGGGAGAACCTGTGTGCCCCACATACACTTGCTGCGTGGAGCAAAAAGGCCTGCAATTCTGCTACGAGTGCGCGGATTTCCCCTGCCTCAAGCTGGCACCCTGTGCCGACAAAGCCCAAATACTGCCTCACAACACCAAGGTTTACAACCTTGTGTTGTTACAAAAGCTTGGTTTGGAGAAGTGGCTACAGATGGCGCCGCAGTTCTGGAGCCAGTATTTCAAGGGCAAGAAAGAGCGCGGTGGGGATGAGCTCAAAGTCTGACTCTTTGTAATTTAAGTGTCATTGCGAGGCGCATAGCGACAAAGCAATACCACGTCCCCCGCCGTCATTGCGAGGCGTCCCGAGTGAAACGAGGGAACAGCCGTGGCAATCTCGGTAAGAAGGGAACACATCATTGAGATTGCTTCGCTCCGCTCGCAATGACAGAGAGAAAATTAGGTGGAGTTAACTTCCTATGTCTTGCTATTTTCGCCATCTTAAGGAAATCTTCGACGAGGCTGGCATTGTGGTCACTCCCGGCAACAGGAAACAAATCGACCAGGCCATTCACCAACTAGTCGGCGTTACCTACAAAGAATGCCCTCACGCCTGGAAAATGCTGAAGCAGCAGATAATCGGCGATGAGCAGAAGCGGCAGGACTTTATCAAAAGGCTTCAAGCTGCAATCAGTTGAAGCAAAACCATACTTGCTTGAATAAGAGCCATGGATATTGTCAAAAAACGGCGAGAGGCATTAGTAGACAAACGTACGAGCAAACTTTTCGTCAGAATATTGGTCTATCGCGACACATAGTAGCCATCTGAATAAACTGAAAGTCTAAAATCTATGGTAGCACCTACGTAGCTGACCGAGCGTGTTTCGAGTGCGCCGAGGAGCACACAAAATGAGATATCTGAACTCTCCTTGGACATTGCAGAGCCTCTGTTGTACAATCAATAAGATTTGCAAACACTTTTGTTTGGTATATGGTTAAACAAGAAGGCGATTTGAAGCGTATCAAGAGTTATATTTCCAGGACTCATAGAATACTGTATTCTCTAACCGCACTAATTGCACTTGTAGTCTCGGATGGGCTGATAACCCGCTTTCTTGTGGGGCAAGGAATAGGGCGAGAACTCAATCCATTCCTTCAAACTTTAGCAGGCGATACAAATTTCGTGCTCATAAAAGTGCTGGGTGCGCTCTTATGTGCACTTATCTTGTGGGATATATATAGGCGTCGGCCCAAGCTGGCACTGATAAGTAGTTGGTGCTTTGCTGGCTCATACGCGGGAATCGTGCTCTGGAACTTAGGTATATTCTTCATTAGCCAAGTGTGAGGTTGTTCTCTCAGTCCCTCAACACAAAGCTAGGTTCCTAGTTTGCTTGAACGGGCTGACTTGCCATCACAAAACTCAAAGCTAAATTAGCAACAATCCAGAGTGTGCTGCAATTATGTGTGAGCACTTACTACCTGGGCAGCACGCCTACACCAAGCACATGCGGGCCAACGTGGGTGCCAATGACCGGGCCCACCTTCATCCAGTAGATGCGCTCGCGGGGGAATCTGGAACCAAGCCGCTCAGCTAATATCTCAGCTTCATCCGGTGTGGTGGCATCTTCTATAGCTACCTCTTCGACATCGGGGAAGCCTATAACAAAGTCACCTAGATAATCAATCGCCTTTGCCCGGCAGCGAACCCTGGTAACACCCTCGGTAAGACCGTCTCTTATAGTGAGAATGGGATTCACCTTCAGCACCGAACATCCAGAACGGCTGGCAGAGCGAGGCGACAATTTACGGTGCCTACAGGGTCGCCGGTTCAGACTATCACTCGGGCTTGTGGCACCAATATCAAACGAACTCCTTTCGCTGACCAGCGCTTGTATATTTTCATACTTCATGGTGCCCCGCGCAAGGGGCATGGACGACTATCATAAAAATGAGATGGAGTCCAGAGGGGGTATCAAGGATTCGGTAACCTTTTTAGGGGGTGGATTTGACCTAAGAAGCTACAGGGGATTTCTGAATGCTTGCTACAACTATTGCGCTCAAAAATTGGGGGCCTTTTGCGGACCGAAACCCCCCCTTGACAGTGTGGGGGGGGTGATATACTATAGACTAAGATTTTGCGAAAACTAAACTATTACAGCTAGTGAATTGCCACGATTTCTTATTTTAGTATAATCCAAATTATTGCAAAGAGGTAGGATGAATGGCGAGATTATTTGAATATCAAGGAAAAGGTCTACTTAAAGGCGGCGGCATTGCCATTCCAGCAGGAGAACTTGCCTCAACCGCCCAGGAAGCCCATGATATTGCGGCAAAACTAGGTAAGCCTGTTGTGGTCAAAGCCCAGGTCTGTGTTGGAGGACGTGGTAAAGCCGGGGCTATTAAGTTCGCCGATTCCCCTGATGAAGCAGAAAGAGCTGCCAGTGCCGTTTTGGGGATGACTGTCAAGGGATTCCCTGTTCGTACAATACTGGTTGAAGAGAAGCTGGCTGTTCAGAAGGAATACTACGTTGGTGTAATTCCTAATTCCTCCAGATATTTCCGATGTCCGGTTGTTATTTTTAGTCGTGAAGGCGGAATGGATATAGAAAGTGTTCCAGAGGATAAGGTCTTTCGTAGTAAGGTTGATTACATTAAAGGGTTCCCCATCTATGATGCTCTGGATCTGGCCGGTAATGCCGGTATTCCCAATGACCAGCTACCTAAAGTAGCAGGAGTAATTACCGGGCTGGTAGACCTATTTAAGAAATACGATTGCACTCTGCTGGAAATAAATCCACTAGTGCTTACTCAGGACGGTAAAGTAATTGCTGGTGACTGCCGGATGAGCATGGACGAGAATGCCTCCTATCGCCATCCAGAGATAAAAATAACTACACCCAGGGAGTTCCCGAGAGAGCCTACTGACTTTGATATCCTCGGCTGGTGGGTAGAGGAAACTGATTTTAGAGGCTCTGGTTTTGTTATGGAGATGGGAAGCAAGGAAAAGGGAGCTGGCTACATTGGTTTCCATGCCATTGGTGGCGGCTCTGCCATGATAGGCATTGATGCTTTAAGCCGGGTGGGTCTTAAACCTGCCAACTTTGCCGATACCAGTGGTAATCCTGTAGCCTCAAAGGTTTACCGTGTAGCTAAAGTTATATTAGCTCAACCTAATATCGAAGGCTATCTTTTAGCGGGATTCATGATTGCTAATCAAGAACAATGGCATCATGCTCATGCTTTAGTAAAAGTCTTGCGAGAGGAACTTCCTAAGAGACCAGATTTTCCCTGTGTCCTTTTACTGGCTGGTAATAAGGAAACAGAATCACTACAAATATTGAGGGAAGGGCTCAAGGGATTGCCCGGACGCGTTGAAATATATGGTAGTGAATATGTTGATGACAGTGATTTCATTGGCAAGAGAATGCTAGCTCTGGTAGAAGAATACAGAAAAAAAGGCCTAAATAAAAGGAGGTCGCCAGCTAATGGAATTTAAAGAAAGAAGCATGAAGGTAGTCATCGATACCTCTAAGTGTTCAGATTGTATCAGTAAGGCTTGTATAGAGGCCTGTAAAACTTACGATCGGGAATTACTGCAGTTAAAGGATGGCAAGCCTTCAGTCGAACATATAAGCGCAGATGAAGTATTACGTAGAGGAACGGAATGCCTGGCCTGTGAATATGCTTGTTGGAAAAGGGGCAAGGATGTCATCTATATAGATATTCCCATAAAAGGTTTGGCGGAGTACATCCAGGGGCTGCCCTTATCAGGAGGTAAGTAAAGCATGTCCATACTTATTGATGAAAAAACCAGGGTAATCGTACAGGGAATCACAGGGCGAGAGGGCTCCCTTCGTTCCAAGTTCATGAAAGGCTACGGAACCAAGGTGGTAGCTGGCACTTCTCCCGGTCAGGGTGGGCAAGAGGTAGAGGGAATACCAGTCTATAATACGGTAAAAGAAGCAATAAAATCCAAAGGTATGGTTGATATAAGCGTTACCTTTATTCCAGGACCCGGTCTAAAACTGGCGGCAATGGAAGCTATCGACGCCGGTATTAAGTGCCTTGTTTGCCCGGTAGAGAGGGTACCTCTTCACGATATTATAGAGATGGTATCATTGGCCCAAAAAGCCGGTGTAACTATCATTGGTCCAGGTTCTATTGGTGTTATGAGCCCTGGTAAAGCTGTGGCTGGTTGGTTGGGGGGTAATGTACAGTGGGCTAACAAGCTCTTTCAACCTGGTCCAATTGGAGTATTGTCCCGTAGTGGTGGTCAGTCCGGTACAGTGCCATGGCTTCTTAAGAAAGGTAATCTTGGGGTAAGTACGGCAGTCCATACAGGCACTGAACCTATTATCGGAACATCCTTTGCCGATCTATTATTGATGTTTGAAAAAGATGAAAAGACCCTTGCTGTAGCCGCCTTTGGTGAAATTGGCGGAGTACAGGAAGAAGAAGCCGCTGAAGTTATTAAATCGGGTAAGGTTACCAAACCTTTCGTTATTTACATAGCCGGTAGTGCCGCTCCTGAGGGACAGCGATTTTCCCATGCCTCGGCTATGGTGGAGAGAGGACGCGGATCAGTGGCAAGCAAAGTCAAAGCTCTTCGTGAGGCAGGAGCTTATCCGGTTGAAACACCTAAAGATATCGTTCCCACTCTTAAGAAATTATTAAAAATATAGGAGGATTGAAAAATGACAATAATTCGCTCGGTATTTTATGTTCCAGGTAATAGGGAGGACTTTATATCCAAGATTCCAAATATTCCAGCCGATGTAATTACATTGGACCTTGAGGATTCCGTTCCTCCGGCAGAGAAACAAAAGGCCAGAGAACTCACTCGTAAAAATATTAAATTTGCAGCAACAGCCGGTGCGGCTGTTTATGTCAGGCTTAATAACTGGGAAACTGGCATGACTAATGATGATTGTGAGGCAGTTATTGATGATGGGATCACCGCAGTCTGTCTGGCTAAATGTGGAAGTCCAGATAATGTAAAACGTCTTGATTGGAAGCTGGAAGAAATGGAGCAGAGGAGAGGATTAAAATTAGGCAGCATCCAGATACAGCTATTGATTGAGACTGCTAAAGGTATGATGAATGTCTATGAATCAGCTATAGCCAGTAAAAGGGTTAATTCGCTGATTTTTGGAGCTGTGGACTATACGACAGATATGAGAGTACCGCTGAATCAACCAATGGGTGAGGAACAGAAATGGGCTAGGGCACGAGTAGCCTGTGCTGCCAGGGCAGCTGGTATTATAGCCATAGATTGCCCGTACGTAGCCTTTAAGGATATTCAGGGTTTTGAGAGTGATACCCAATATGGCAGGAGTTTAGGCTTTGAAGGCAGAATGTTAATTCATCCTAGCCAGATTGAGCCTTCCCACAGAATTTATACCCCTGCACCTGAGAGGGTGGAGTGGGCTAAAGACGTGGTTAAGATATTCGAAGAAGAAGGAATCGCTAAAGGCTCGGCAGCCGTGTCCTATAAAGGAAAGATGGTTGATACACCGGTTTATATCGGAGCTAAGAAAATTCTTGCAATTATGGCTGAAATCGAAGGAAAGGGAAGAACAAAGTGAAGGAGTAAATCATATCGTTTATCTTTCCATTCGTTTATCTTTCCATACTTAATACCCCGACCGTAAGGTCGTGGGAAGTTTATTGACCTGAAATCCCTCTATGTAAGAGGTAGCATAAGCGAATGGGAAAGGACATGATTTGGCTAACCAGGACATTATTAAAGAGCTTTCCAAGATAGTCGGACGTAATAATGTCCTTTTCTCTAGACGGGACTTGCTCGCCTATTCTTACGATGCCACCCAGCGCCAAGAGATGCCGGAGTTGGTTGTCTTCTGCCACAGCACGGCTGAAGTCTCCGGGGTGATGAAGGCAGCACACCGGAAGCGTATGCCGGTGGTGCCGCGCGGTGCCGGCACGGGTATCTCTGGTGGTACGGTACCCATTAAAGGCGGCATAGTACTCGAGCTAAGCCGGATGAACAGGATTATCGCCATAGACACGGCAAACCGGAGAGCTGTAGTCGAGCCGGGAGTAGTAAATCTGGACCTGCAGGAGGCCCTTGCACCGTCTGGTTTTATTTATCCCCCTGATCCTGCCAGCCAGAAGAGCTGCACTTTAGGTGGTAACGTAGGTGAAAATGCCGGCGGACCACTTTGTTTCCAGTACGGGGTAACTTCAAAGTACGTTTGTGGGATAGAGGTCGTCTTACCGTCTGGTGAAATAGTCGAATTTGGCGGCGCGGTCGAAGATACCCCCGGCTATGATTTGAGAGGTCTGTTCATCGGCTCCGAAGGAACACTGGGCGTTGCAACGAAACTACTTCTGCAGATTGTCCCAGCGTCAGAAGCATCAAAAACGATGCTAGCGATATTTGACGCTCTGGAAGATGCTGGGCAAACTGTCTCCGATATCATCAGCGCTGGCATTATTCCCGCTGCCTTGGAGCTGATGGATAAGAAAATGTGCTGGGCGATTGAGGAGAGCTTACATGCTGGCTATCCGACGGACGCTGAAGGCGTCCTGCTGATTGAAGTTGCCGGCTTAGCTAATGGGCTAGAAAGACAGGTTAATGATATATCAGAAATCTGTGAGAGAAACAGGGTGCGGCAGGTGCGTTTTGCCAAGACCGGCGCTGAACGCGATGCCCTTTGGAAAGGCCGCAAGGGGGCTTTCGGCTCCGTTGCCAGAATATGTCCTCCCTACCTGGTAAATGATGGGACAGTGCCTAGAAACAAGCTGGTGGAGGCGCTGCTCAAGGTGCAGGGACTTCCGGCAAAATATCATGTGCAAATCGCCAGTGTGGCTCATGCCGGTGACGGCAACCTCCATCCTTTAATCCTTTATGACTGCAACAACCCGGACGAGGTGAAAGCCGCGCGAAAAACAGGAGAAGAAGTCCTCGATATTTGCTTAGCTCTGGGCGGCACCATTTCAGGTGAGCACGGAATCGGTCTGGAGAAGCTGGCGGCGATGTACCGCATGTTCAGTCCGGCTGATCTGGCTGCAATGCGTAAAGTGAAACAGGTCTTTGATCCTGACGATATATTAAACCCGGGTAAACTACTTCCTCCAGAAGTGGAGCCGGTTAAGGATGATAATGCGGAAAAAACTGTGTCTCAAACTCTGGTTGATAGAATAACTGGAATTGTTTGTGCCGGGAACATAAAAACCAGCGATAAGGTGGATTCAGCATATCACGTAGATGGGCTTGTGCCTGATATTGTTGTTTTTCCTTCTACCACTCAGCAGGTATCGCAGATTGTTAAGACAGGGAATCAATACCGGAAAGCAATAGTCCCTCTCGGCAGCTGCTCGAAGCTGCAAGCTGGTCCCTGCGTTTCGGCAGCTGACATAATTCTCACTACGAAGAACTTGAACCAGATTGTAGACCTCGACACCGGCAATTCTACTGTTGGCGTACAGGTAGGCATGGTGATAAGTGAGCTTCAGAAAGAGCTTGCCAAACACAGACTGTTCTTACCTCTCGACCCGATTACGGAAAACTCAACTATCGGAGGTGTACTGGCGGCAAATGACAACGGACCGCGCAGGTTTATGTATAGTACTGCTCGTGATCTGATCCTGGGGCTAACCGTGGTCACCCCGACCGGAGACATCATCCGTCCTGGCGGAAAGACAATGAAGAATGTCGCTGGTCTCGACCTTTGTAAGATTTTCATCGGCTCATGGGGTACACTGGGGGTCATAACAGAAGCGGTGTTGCGGTTATTTCCTTTGCCGGAAGTTAATAGGACATACTGCCTTATATTTTCCGGTGTCGGTGATGCTATGCAACTAGTAAGCCGGATTTTGAATTCATCGCTGACGCCGGCAGCCATCGAGTTGATAGATTGGGTAGCCGGCGCCCGCCTGAAATGTGATCACATCTCACCTCTAAAAGAAGGAGAGATACTGCTGTTGATTAATATCGAAGGGAGCAGTGAGATTGTCGAGCGGCACCTGAAAGAAATCAGCGCAATAGCTCAGGAATGGACAATACAAAAGGTTACCCTTGAAGGGGCAAGGGCAATTGAGGTCTGGTATGCCTATCATAGCATGCGCCAATCTTTTCTGAGTGATGTTCAACACGGTATTAGCGGGAAAGCCTCTGTGCCTTTAAGTAAGCAAGCAGAGATGTTTAGAGCGGTGAAAGAAGTCAGTAAAAAATACGGAGTGGAAACAGGTATCACAGCAAGTTCAGGCAACGGCATACTGTATGCTTATATTCCTGCTGATAACGACGATGTTATAAGATTAGTCGGGGATTTGAAGCTGGCGGCGCAGAATATTGGGGGGTTCTTTACCGTTGAACACGCTCCGCTCCAGATTAGAAAGAATAACAGCATCTGGCTTCGTCCGGACGCTTATGAATTAATTGAGCGGCTTAAGAGAGCATTTGACCCCAATAACGTTCTTAATCCGGGCAAAGTGGGCGGAGGTCTTTAACCGAATGGTAGGACTATCTGAAGAGAAATCTCAGGCTTTACTGCGATGTAATAAATGCGGGTTTTGTCTGGCACACTGCCCTATATATAAGGTTACGGGATTGGAGTGGGCGAGCGCCAGAGGTCGTATTACTGTTATCCGAAGTGCCCTGCTGGAAAACCAGACGGATATAAGTGAGCTTGAAGCTCCGGTATTCAACTGCTTGACCTGCAATGCCTGCGTGGATGACTGTCCGGCGGGAGTAAAGACCGCGGACATCATCTTCAGCACCAGAGAGGAGCTGCTCAAGCGGCATGGAGATTCCCGGATAAAACGTCTGGTTTTCCAAAAGGTGCTCACCAGTCCATCGCTCGTACACAAAACAACCAGGCTCTTACGTTTAGTTGAAGTGGCTGGTTTACGCTCAGCAGCAAGAAAGACCGGCCTGATTAAGCTTTTGGGAGATACCGGTAAAGCTGAATCCATGGTACCCCGGGTGCCTTCCCGTGCCGGGCTAAAGGAGATTCGCCGGCATGTCAGAAAGATCGAACAGCCAAAATATAGAGCCGCTTATTTTGTAGGGTGCTATGCTGCCAACATGGCTCCCGGCGAGGCCGCTGCCACCATCCATATATTAAATAGACATCTGGTGGACGTAACAGTACCCGAATTTGGGTGCTGCGGAATAGCCGCTCCTGCCTACGGAGACATGTCGTCGGCGCGTAGCCTGGCACGTAAGAACATTGATATTGCAAGAACACTGGACGTGGATGCAATCGTCACTCCCTGCGCCAGCTGCAGCTCTTCTCTAAAAGATTACGGCAAATTGCTGGCTCATGAACCCGAGTGGGCAGAAAGAGCCAGAGATTTCTCAAGCAAAGTAAAGGATTTGAGTGAGTTCCTGTGTGATATCGGGCTGGTCACGGAGATGGGAACCATAAACAATAAGGTAACATATCACGACCCGTGCCACCTGGCGCGTTATCAGAAGATAAAGCAGCAACCCCGCAACCTGCTTAAAAATATTCCGGGCATTGATTTAATAGAACTTAGAGAAGCAGACATGTGCTGTGGAGCCGCTGGGACTTATGGCTTTAAGAATTACGATTTATCGATGAAGGTGCTGGCCCGTAAGATGGATAATATAGAAAAAAGCGGCGCCGAAATATTACTATCAAGCTGCCCGGCATGTATTATGCAGCTATCTTCTGGAATAAGAAAGCGGAAGATGCCGGTACAGGCGATTTCCATTGTGGAACTCCTCGATAAGGCCTATCAGACAGTGAAGGGCGCTCGCTGAACTAGGGCATTAAGTTGAAATCTTCCCACAGGCTTGCTAACATTTTGCTAACGGAGAAATTACCAATAATCTGTGTTTAACATTCAAGCCTATATGTAATATACAAGTAACTTGGGATATTTGAAGAAGCGTGAAAATTAATAGACTGATAATGCAAGCCAAGACTAATCTGGTCTTTTCATGTGGCTCGGCCCGATTTCGGGATAGAGGGTAAACAGCGGATTTG
>JAPLHH010000188.1 GCA_026389735.1 Chloroflexota bacterium
TTAAAGAGTAGAAGGTTAGATGTCGTTCACCCCTTATTTCCTTAAAACCTTCACAACCTTCACATCTGTCACAGCCAGACGTGGAGCTAGCTTGTGAAGGTGTTTGTGACAGTTATGCTGACGACGAAAACCTTCACAGGAATTTGAAGCTATTTGTGAAGGTGTGACAGTAGTGAAGGTTTTACCAGGGATAAGTGGAGTATAAGTTTTTGGCTAATGTAGGAAGTCCAGCCTGTAGAAAGGGAAAGCGCTCGGTGTCTGTATCGTAACGGCGCTCAGTATGGTGGGGTCACCCTTTAGGGGTCATTACTGCAGGTGATGAAATGAACGCACAGCTAACCACCGCACGTTGCCGAACGTGCATACCAGCTATGCGGATAGGCAATTTAAAGCCTAACTAGTTGTGCTGAGCTTTGAATTAGTAGAGTTAGGGATTGATAGTTCAAAGAAACCAGACCTATGAGATTAGGATACAGTGGGGTTGGGGGTCACCCCTTGCCACCGCTGAAACGAGTGTAAATCATGGGTTCGGCCCATGGTATTCAGGTGTGGTATACAACCATGGTATACAGGAGGTACACAAGCTAATATGACGACAGCAAGAGAACGATACGAAGCCAAAACGAAGGTGGTTACCTTCAGGGTAAACCAGGAACTCTACGAAGACCTGGAACAAGTAAGGAACAAAGCTGGTCTTTCTTTTACTGATATCATCAAGCTGGGAGCAGGCATTGCTCTCGAGGAGATTGAGAAGAAGCTGACCGAAATAAGTAAGCTGCAAGGCCAGCTTGCAGAGCTGCAAAAGTCAATCCGGAATGAGCAAAAAACACTGGACGAATTTATAGAAAAACAAAAGCAAGAGCGACTATCTAAACTGGAGGATGATTATCAAATCTACAGTCTTTTTGATGCCGGTTGGAGCACTGAAGAAGTCAGCTTCAATAAAAAGATTACTCAGAAAGAAGCGTATGAATGTTTCAAGCAATGGGGAAAATTAAGAAAGCAACACCAGGCAATTAAGACCGAGTTGCTCAAGAGATGTCTTCAGGAACATATCAGCCGTCTGGATGAACAAATCATGTGGGCTAAGTTCCGTGGCTACAAACCCGGAGGATTGGACGAGCCAGAGAGAACGTTGGATCAATGCCGACGTCGGCTAAGTGACCTATCGAAGTTATCCAAAGAAGAAAAGACATTTCTGATTGCGGAGTATTCAAAGTTCATTCGCTAAAGATGATATATTTGGAGATTGAACTAAAACAGGTAAAAACATATTCTTTGTTACCTTTGGTTAACAATCTAGATATTTCTTATGGACTGCAGAATACAGGATTGAAAACCTCCCACAACAGAACTAGAATAGCTGAGGATGGAGGGGGCATGATTGTCGTTACGGGGGCAACCGGTCATATCGGCAACGTTCTGATCAGAGAACTAATCACACGCAGGCAAATTGTACGTGCTCTTGTTATGCCAAACGACGACTACCGTCCCTTGACTGGCCTCGAAGTGGAGATTGTCCGTGGTGATGTCACCGACCTGAAAAGTCTTGAATCGGCGTTTAGAGGCGCAGATATCGTCTTTCACTTAGCTGGTATCGTTACCATCATGCCCAGCATGAAGAAGGTGCTTGAGCGGGTAAACGTGGGAGGCGTGCGTAATGTAGTTGAAGCCTGTCGTGCATCCGGTGTCCGCCGCCTTGTCTATACAAGTTCCGTCCACGCTATTGCCGAGCCGCCCCACGGTACGGTAATTGACGAATCGCAGCCTTTCGATCCTGACCGCGTCCTAGGTGACTATGCCCGCAGTAAGGCACGTGCCACTCTTCTTATCCTCGAAGAAGTACGTAAGGGAAGGCTTGATGCGGTTATCTGCTGCCCGACAGGTGTTATTGGTCCCGGGGATTATGGCATGTCTAATGTTGGCCAGCTTATCCTTGATTTCGCTAGTGGGCACCTGAAGTCATATGTGCGTGGTGCTTATGATTTCGTGGATGTGCGTGATGTTGCTAATGGCCTTATTCTTGCTGCTGAGAAAGGGCAACCGGGGCGCCATTATATTTTCTCCGGGGCCCAAGTACAAGTTTCAGAACTGATGAAAGAACTAGAACGCAATATCCGCTACCCTGCTCCGACCTATGAGATACCATTCGCAATAGCACGCGTTGCCGGTGTGCTTGCGAGTATTTACTACCGATTAATACGGAGGCGGCCGGTGTTTACTGCTTACTCAATTGACGTGCTTCGTAGCAACTCGCAAGTGAGTTCAGCGCGGGCGCGTGAGGAACTTGGCTTCATAACTAGACCATGGCAGGAATCTATTCATGATCACGTCGAGTGGTTCAGGGATGAGGGGATGCTACCAAAGCGTCGCTAGCATGCTAAGAAACAGAACGTGGGGCATCATCGCCCCTTAGATTCTATGGTATGCCATAGAATCCCCTGCCATCGAGAAAGATTGGCAGGTGCGGTGGGTACAAAGTAAAGAGCATTAAAATTAATGCAAGTAGTATTATGAAAATGAGAGAAACGACGTTTGTATACCTGGGTATCTTAACTGAAATCATTATCTTATAGCTAGTTAACTGCCCCACAACGATAGCTACTAGAAAGATAAGAATGTCAACTATCAGAATCTCTTCTCCAATAATAGCTGTATATCCGTAAAAAACCAGTCCCGTAATGATGGGTATTATATAGACAGCCACAGCTTTTGCTGTTAAGAAGTTATTGACGCGCCCACGCAGGAATCTGTACTCAATGGCAGCATAAAGGCACATGGGCCAGAAGCCCTGCTTAAAGTGCTCCCAAACACTCTCATTAACTGATGCAAATAGTCCAACAATTCTTGACTCACCTGACCATTCGAACACGAAATGCAGTAGAGCACCCAGTAAAAAGACGAAGACTATGCCAAATATTTCCCAC
>JAPLHH010000303.1 GCA_026389735.1 Chloroflexota bacterium
CAGCATGGACTGAATGGATTTCATCATGTTTGTCGGTTTGCCGACTACTAGCTTATCCGTTAGCTCAAAGTGTTCCAGGCAGGTGGTGCAGGCTAGAAGCTCCACACCTTGTTCTTCAAGCAGTTTCAAACGGGTCAAAACTGGGGAGCCTTCACATGCAAGACGTACTCCAGTATTCCAGAATATCATACCGCTCGGCTTGTCTTCACTTTCACCGAGCAATCGAAGAAAGTTAGCCATCAGCATAGAGCCCAGTTGCTCGTCACCTCTCCCCAGCCCCTCTGATTGGATAAGAAATACCTTATGTGTCATATCTAACCTCCATATCACATTATTTTTTATTGTAGCGTGTTATTTTTCAGAGCAAAACCCCTTTGCCAGAAGGGCGGTACCAAGAGCGCCAACCGTTTGCGGCTCAGATGGGATAGCCAGAAACATCAGCGGCGTATTATCTCCAAAAAGGCTTCAACTCTGGTTCTGAGTTGGCCGGTGTCCCCGTCACTGTAGTCAGTTTCAATACGCAGTAAGGGAATACCTTCTTTAGCCAGAAGATTTTCGACTTTGACTGCTTCATTGGCGTAGGTATGACAGAACTGAAGATTATAGTGCACCACACCATCAGCCTGGTACTCTCTGGCTAGCTTGACAATGTCGTCGAGACGCTCTTCATTAGGAGTAAAACAGGCACAGTGTATTTGCAGGTATCGTTCGGCTACGGATTTTAATGCCTCCTCCACAGTTTTCGGTTTCTCATTTTGAACTAGGTCCGAGAAGAAGCGGGTACCCGTACATGATTCCTCACAAACCACAACAGCCCCGGCACTTTCCACGATGTGATGTAGTTTCCAATTAGGTATAGCCATGGGACTGCCTGAGATGAGAATACGAGGTGCCTTTGCTGGAGCTACACCTTTCCCTGCGTCAACCTGCTTTTCAAGCTCGTCGCAAAGGGCATTCACCTGTGTAATGCAACGAGTTACATCGTCATAGAAGGATACCTGCGTTACCAGTAAAGCATCTTTACCGCTTATCGGTACCGGCCTGGCTTTGCGGAGGTTGTAGAGACGCTGAAGCGCGCGGCGCTGTTCATTAACCGACTTAATCGCCCGGGTAATTTTGTTCAAAGTTATCTTATTTCCCGTCAGCTTCTCAATAACATCCTTAAAGGCGATAACTTCCCCTAACCAGAGGTCTCGGCTCAGCTTCGTTTTTTTATTGGGGACCTCCATAACATAGACCGGCTGATATTGATTAAGAATCTCGAACATTTTCTTTTTACCATCGCAGGTAGTCTCGCCGACGATAAGATGGCTCGCCTGCACATAAGGACAGATACGACCTAGCTTGAAACCAAACGATGATTTGATAAGGGCACAGGTATTGCTAGGGAGGATTTCTTCAGCCAGCGGCACGGAAAATTGTGTCCCGGCACAGAGCCCCACCGGAATAGCGTCAGCAGCCCAGACAATCTCCTCAGGAACGAATACGCAGTAAGTAGCCACCACCTTGCCACCATTCATGGCGTGTTGCCTCAGTTCTCGTACCCTGATACCGTGTATATCGCCAACAACGAAGTCAAAAAATCCCATACCTTCGGGGCGGTTTTTCTGCGAGAGATAGACTTCTTGAAAGATTGGTTCTAACGCATTAAGAAGCGCATCATGCGGCTTAAGGTCTATACCTAATTCCGCCCACATTTTTCTATTATCAGTTGTCAATTTCTATACTCCTTGTTTATTTTTGTAATTAAAAAAGCGATGGCCGAGAAACTCCGCGCATCGCTTCAGGAGGCATTCTCTAGAATGCACTAAATAGCCATAAGCCTCCTGATATTATGGAAACGGAGGTTCTGTGAGCTGACTGATGCAAAACTTGCACCAAGCCACTTGGTTCAAACTCAGGTGAATTGGAGATACAGGATTTCAGTCATTGCTCTCACCTCCTTTGCATTTCTAGTCATTCGCGTTTGCCAATGTCGGCGAATTATAACATCGATAAACTGTTTGTGCTAGTTACCTCTGTGGATGAGCACTATAGGTATTCTGAAGCCTACTTCGACTGGCTCAGCCGCTTCTTCAGGTAGTCGATGGCCTTTATCGGCGTGGGGTCTATTTCGTAGAGTATTGCCAGGTAATAGCTAACCCAATCGCCGAGGTAAACCAAGCCCATCATCTGGCTCAGTTCACTTTTACCTCGACTATCAATAGTCTGGTGGCTGATGCCGCTCTGCTCCAGTAGCTCGCTGGTAACCTGGTAGCGAATTAAGATTCGCGGATGAAGTGAAGGGCAGCGGAGCAGTACTA
>JAPLHH010000250.1 GCA_026389735.1 Chloroflexota bacterium
CGGGCATTGAAAGCGGAAAGACACCTGCCGGCGAGGCATGGGGACAGATTAAAGAGACAAAAGAAAAGTACGTCGCACAGCTGGGGCAGCAATCGTGGAACTCGTTCATCGGGCACAGGTTTCAAGGTGTCATTCATGCGATCCTCAAGAGCTATGTTAAGAAGCTGCGTGATCAGAGTCAAGATTTCAAAGGGCTTGACGTTCTAACGGCTGAAGAAGCGAAAGCTGATGAAGTCATTATGAGAAAACTGGCTGTGAAGTACGGCGATTTTCTACTACTTCCTGACGTTGATTCGGCAATAGTCTGGATAGATCCTGAACATAGGTGGGAGTCAACGATACTGGCTATTATTTCATGTAAGACCAGTCTGAGGGAGAGAATAGCACAAGCTTGTTACTGGAAGCTCAAACTGTTGTCGTCAGACGTACAAAAAGGTATCCGAGTATTTCTTGCCACTGCAGACCATGATGATGACTTTTCTATTGGGGATGGTGGAGAACGTTTCAATGGCAAGAGCAGGGATAGAGTAATCTCTGAGCACGAACTGGATGGGATCTATATCCTAAGAGAAGATTTTAGGGTAGATTGGGAAAGTACCAAAGTAAAGCGATTCGAGCGCATCTTCGACGATATAGTCGAGATACTGAAGAACAGCCCCAGAACGTGATTGATCACAAATTGCGAGCAGGCCAAGCTATCGTTGTTAGTACACAGTATGACCATCCTATTATTGTCGATGTGAGATCCAGTCAATGTCAGCGGAAGTTTATTGATTAAGCCTCTGGTGACTTTCGGCAATAGCACTTACCTTCTGACTTTTCGGCACACGCAAGAATGGATCTATAAACAGGCTTATCCTCAGAAGTTGTCCAAAAACTCGATCTTTTTAATTAGCTGGTGAATTCCAGGGACACCATACCAATTAAGGCCTACTACAAATCAGGTATTATGGTCTCACAATTTTAGGAACCCCTCAACTGCGGAGTGTGCACTAAGCTAGTGTGATAGAATTAGAATTATGGCTGAAAGCAATGGCAAAGGCGATAACAAGCTCCCGCTCCATTTTGTAACCTTTGTTGAAATCTTCTTTGGTGTAGTTCTTGGGGCCAGCATTGTGGACCCTGAAATTCGCGTGCTTCTCTTCCCACCTGCTTTTGCCAGCCTAAGCTTCTGGGCACTTGTTACGGTCTATTTTACTGCAATCACAAGTTGGACAGGTTGGCACAAGTCTACTATGAAGTATCCTTACAGCGATTCCCGGTTAGGAGAAGTCAGGTCGGTCGTGGATGCGATTATCGTAGCAACGTACGCAGCGCTCCTATTCTTTGGGAGTAGGGTTGGTGGAGGAGCAGATAAATACCTCTCCTGCTATCTCTGGGGATTTGTTACTGTGTTTGCTCTATATTACTTCGTCGGTAAAGTTCGGTGTGCTGACTACCATACCCCTCAAGCTAGCAAGCCTCATTTAATCGTTCGCCACGGCGTTGCCCTGTTTATCGTAGCTAGTACCTGTACTGTGTTATCCCACACATCGTTTCGATTTCCCGTAGCATCACTGTGGGTACTTGTTCTCTTACCACTTGCAACCATGATAAGCTACCGATGGTTCCGAGAATGGTGTAAATTACCGTGGACCCAGAAATCAGAACGCAAGGGCACAATCGCAGTGGATATGGATGGGGTTTTAGTTGAGCAGGTGGTACCTGTACTTCAGAGGGTTAAGCAGGAAATGGGCATACAACTTAACAAGTGTGATATCACCGAATGGGAATACCCTTTCGAAGGAACTAACATAAAGACTGAGATAATAAGAGCGGAGCGAGAAAGGGAATTCGTTCTACAGATGCCGTCTATGGAATACGCAAGAGAGGCACTCCAAATCCTATCGAAGAAGTTCGATGTGGTTATCGCGACTAGCCGAGAGCCTTGCACGGATTCTTGGAGCCAGGAATGGCTAGATAAGCATGGGATCCCTTATCAGAATTTTATAAACACAGGCTCACAAGGAAAGACTCTCGCCAACGCCGACATAATTATCGATGACTATATTGAGAATATAGAGGCGTTCATCCGGAAAGGGCCTCCAGGTAGACAGGCGATTCTTTTTGCGCAACCTTGGAACCACGACACTGGAAACATAGCTGACCTACTCAAGTCAGGCAAAGTTAGAGTCGCCAATAGTTGGCGGACTGTTCTGGCTGTACTTGCTTGTGGGTCATAGAGCGATTCCAGGGACACCATACCAATCAGGCCTACTACAAATTAGGTACTATTTCCCCAGAATAGCACCAAGCAAACAATCACTCAAGACCTTTTCATATTCTAACATTATGAAAGAATACCGGTCAACGAAGTCAGCACATTCTGAATTCCAAGGACACCACCCTTCACAAGGTGAAGGATTAAGCCTGCTACAAATCAGGTATTATGCCCGCGGGTTATGTGCTCGGAGTGATGCTTCAGCCACCCGCTCATTTTGAGGTGCCCCTAGTCCCTCGAAGCGACATTTTCCCCTTGTTCGAATAAAGAATTCATGTTAATCTCTGCTTAGAACTCGTGTGTTACCCTGATAAATCAAATCCCGCGGGTGAGGTTTCTCAAAACCTGACTGCAAACCAAACACAGATTAAAAGGAAGCGCGGTGGCCAGAAAGGCAACCGGAATGCCTGCAAACATGGCTTCTATTCCGCTACCCTTAGCCCTGCCGAAACATTCCAACTGTGGAACATTACGAATCTGGAAGGCGTTGACCCTGAAATAGCGTTCATTCGCGTCAAGTTACAGTCTTCTCTTCAGTACGACCCTGGTAACCGCCGCGTAATCAGAAAAGCCTCCAGATTACTCGTAAAATGGTATTCTGCAAATTACCGGTTGGACCCGACCGACCGCAACTACCTGAAAACTGTTGTCGAGAATCTTTTGGAAATTGCCTCCATGCGTCAGTCCGCCAGCCCCCACGGCTCGTAAATATAAAGGGCAAACCGACGAAACGAATCGTACGTACTTTAACAACTGAATCTTCCGGAGGTAATCGCCCTACGTATGAAAAAGAGCTCTTGAACTCCAGAAAAAATAGCAATTTTTACAAAACGAATCATCCCGGAAAGGGAAACAATGGTGGTCTTGGCGGTCTCATGGAGGATCTTATTAGCATCCAAATAACAACTTTTTTTGCATATATCCCCAGAATGACAGGAGTGGCTGGGGACCTGGCAATGACACGCCGATAGGACGCGAGTTCCGGGGACACCATACCAATCAGGCCTGCTACAAATCAGGTATTATGTCCCCAGAATACCACAGCACTTTTGTGAGATAATTGGAGCAAAGTCAGACTAAGTAAAGGTGGCCAAACTACCGCAGGTTAAAGGAAAT
>JAPLHH010000150.1 GCA_026389735.1 Chloroflexota bacterium
TATTACCCCAACAGTTCTGGGCAATCCCGACGGCAGCGATCTTGCAGGATCAACATCAGATAGGCGACCAGGGAGGCCACGGAACGAACCAGCGAGGAGTTCTGATATAAAACGAATGCCCGAATGGAAGAATACCAACAAGTCCTCTACACCCAGCCGTTCTTCTGCAGACGAACCTACGCCTCAGCGCAGTAAGCCAGAAGCTCCTGCACCTCAACCCAAAAAGCAAGAAGCTCTTGCACCCGAACCTGCCCCTGCACCCAGCCAGCCAGAAGCTCCCGCCCAGGCCGAACAGTCAGCTTCACCGCAGCTCCAAGCGCTGACGGAGCCAAGCCCAAGGGCTGATGAGACGATAGATGATTATTACCAGCGGCTATTCGGCTTGAGTTTTGAAGAGGCCCAGGACCGTAAAGGGGATACAAATCTTTTGAGCCCGCAGCAGAAGGGTGCCTTGACAAGAGAACGCAACAGGCTCGATAAACATCTCCGCAGCCTAGACTCACAAGACAGCGATCTACCAGCTGCGGAAACCAAAAGGCTGCAAGACCTTAATTTCGTGCTGGAAAATGCGCAGCCATTTGAACCTGGGAACAACGATGATCCGAATCTCAGATGGCGACTCCCCAGCCTCGCATCCGATAAAATGACGGTTCCTGATGCAACCTCCGAAACTAACGCCCCGACGCCAACTATCCTTGATCCGCTTACAGTAGCTGACGCTCTAGAAAGCCCGTATACAAGCCTCATAGAATCACTTAGCTTAGAGCTCGACAGCAGTGAAACCGTCGTCATTGCGGGCCAATCATACAATAAAGGCGATACCGTGTTCTATACTTCAGGTGCAGGCAATGAGGGTGAATATTTCGTTTTGACAAATACGATTGCAGACCCCCCAGGGTTGGTTTTGCAAAATGTGGAAACGGAACTTGTTTTTGCAATTTCTGGCGATACGGACCCTGCTATGCTCCGCCCCGGCTCGATTGCTAGTCCTGCTGTAGCGCCCACAGGCGAACCTGCGCTAAATTTCAGGCCATACGACGAAACCGATCCGGTCCTGGGTGGCGGCATGGATTCGGAAACCTATAGATTTGATGATATCAAAGATCCAGCCAAGCCTCCTACTGAGGGCCCCATCGATAATCCTCCACAGGAACCAGTTGAAGAGCCTGAGCCTCCTTCGCCGTCCCCAGACCAAGGGCCTATCATATTGTACTCATTGGACACCACTGAAACAGACAAGGCCTTGTCCTTATTGAAAGCAGATGAGCAGGTAGATAAAGAGCTTCAGGAAATTCGAAAGGAACTGTTTGAGCCAAAAAACCCATCAGACAGCAGATTCGCAAGGCTGGTTCAGACAGCAGCAAAAGGGGTTAGATCGACATTTCGTCATCCAATTAAGGCTTTTAAATATATAGCCAGAAGCACAGTAACCAGAGAAGCCACCCGGCAGAGATACGCGAAAGGGCACCTAGAAGCCTCCGAAGGAGTCGATTTCCACGACGCTTTAGCTGGGGATGTGGCTAAGCGATTAGACCTTGGGGAGGACTTCTTGCAAAATGGCGAAAGACTGCTCGGCGAAGACAACTCTGAAGTCAGAGCAGTTAAGGACGCTTTGAATGTAGTTTTTCAGCAGGGTATTGAAGGAACTACAGACAGGGATTCCACACTCAATGACGCCAGGCGTATATTGGCAGAAGCCCCCTGGCTAAAAGGAGGTTCCGATCAAGAAGTCCACATGCTTAAAAATCTTGAAGAGATGTACGATAGGATAACCATCGCCGTCGAGCACGAATCTGGGCTTGCCGCTATCGATGCCGCCTATCAGCTTAAAGGTGGCGAAGTCACACTTGGCGTAAACTCCGAAGCCCACAAGACAGCCACAGATAGAATTATGGAAAAACTCACCAATAGTCGGTTCAAAGCCTTGATAGTAAATGAGGCAACAATAGCTATAGCAGTAGGAGTAGTTGTTAATACGGCAGGTTACCTGGCTCGTAGCAAAGGATCTAGGTATGTCGCGGGGGCGCTGGTAGGTGGTCCTGTCGGTATCGCCTTAGTTGCAGGCTCAGCTGGTTTGTTTGCCGCGGCGAGAGAACGCACCACCTTGCGCCAAGAGCGGGCCTTAAGAATGTATCAGATAGCCTCGGGCCAATCCGAAGTAGCCAATGACAGCGATACGGCTCCTCGATCTACCGAAGTCGATGCCTCACTCTACGAAATGGTATCTGCCAGAGATGTACTCGATGACTTCTCCAGATTAACACCGGATGATCCGGCGACCTTATCATCATCCGAGGCCAGAGAAATTCTAGCAAGTTTGGTTGCCCTCAGAACCAATCAGAGTATCGGCGACGAATCTTCGATAGATCTAATAAAGTATTCCTCCGAGGACATGATTGAGTCCGAAAAGTCGTTATTGATGGTGGCTAGAGCCGAAGCTGAAATATTACTCAGAAATTACTATTCCAACCATCCAGATGAATTGCCAAATATTGCAGGCAGAAATTTTGATGAAAAAATCGCTGCACTTACGGAACTATCCAAGGCGGACTTAAGCTCTAATGAGATAACCGACAGAGACAAAGTTTTCGGTAAGCTAACCAGGAAGCGGGCATTTATGAGGGGTCTTGCTACTGCTGGCTTCGCAGGTGCTGGTAGCTATATATCGGCACAGATGAGCGAGCATTTTAGCCATCAAATTGATGGTAAAACTGTTACAGCAGGCAATCTGGCCAATGACCCCACCACCTATAGTTTTAAGGGGGACACAATAAATATGCCTAAAGGGTATACGATACAAGGCACCTCGATTCTGGATGGAAATGGCAAACATATTGTGGACGGGCTAGTGCCGAAGGCCGATGGCGGGTTATCGCCAGAAAGTATCGCGCTACTAGATGCTAAGGGAATAGGGGTCGAGCAAACAGTCGTGATGCATGATTTTGTATCTACCAGAGAGGTGTCTTACGATGAGTTTGTTAGGCTTAAACCCGAAAGGTTCCAGCAAATTTCAAGAGAAGTATGGAAAAATAACGACACAACTAGATTTGATCTTAATGAGCTTAGGGGGGATTTCAAACTTTCCGAAAATGGCGATATAGTTGTAGCCACCAACCGGCTCACCGACACGGGCTCGTTTGGCCAGGGCGAAAGCGTGGCGGCACATTCCGAGCAGCTAGCGGGGCGGCTTAAAATATTAATGACACCAGATAAGGGCAACCAGAGCTCGGCAGTTGTCCTAGATGTCTCCCCCGATGGTACAACCGTAATACCTAAGGGTTCGGATCTTTATAACTTATTTAAGGTAGATCCAACTGCCACTGGTATTGGTCAAGTTAAGCTGGATTCGGGGTTTTTAGAAATAGCAACCCCGGGTGGACCAACCGCCGATGGATCCCAAAGCTTTCAAATACTTGCTAATCAGGTC
>JAPLHH010000010.1 GCA_026389735.1 Chloroflexota bacterium
GGCAATCTTGGATATAACTTCCCGAGCCAAAACTTTGATGGGCATACTAGCTTATTTTACACGTTTTAGTGTATGAAGGCAATACAGGTTGGTTCTTTGGTCAGCTTTTTTCTATCTTTTCCAGGGGCGCCAGGCTGAGGAGTAATCTTTTGACTCCGGCGGTGGTGAAGGCGACGGTTATCTCCTGGTCGTCTTTGTTGGGCGAGCAGTTTATGACAACGCCTTCACCGAACATCTTATGTTGAACACGGTCACCGATTTCTAATTTCAGGTTGCTGAACGGCTTGGGTACCGGCTTTGAATAAAGGGTAGTTACCGGGGTGAATTTGTCTTCCTCCTCTTCCTCCCATAGACCTTTGCTGGTTATCAGAGTAGGTGGGATATCTTCAAGGAATCGAGAACGCCGGGTGGCTGAGTTCCCGCCGAATAAGCTGCGGCGGTAAGTGTGCAACAGATAGACTCGCTGCTGCGCCCGGGTCACGCCCACGTAGCACAGGCGGCGTTCCTCCTCCAATTCCTCAGGGTCGTCCAACGACCTCCGATGCGGTAGCAAGCCTTCTTCCATGCCGACGATGAAGACCACGGGGAATTCCAGGCCCTTGGCTTGATGTAGAGTAATTAGAGTGGCGGCATTGACCTTCTCATCTAGTTCATCTACATCCGATACCAGGCTTACTTTCTCAAGAAAGGTAGCTAGTGCCTCATCGGGGCTAAGCTCATTGTAGTCTCTGGCTACGGTGTATAGTTCCTGGATGTTCTCCCAGCGCTCCTCGCCATCTTCTTCGTTGAAGATATATTCCTTGTAACCTGTCTGCTGCAATACCTCATCTAATAAACCTGTAAGACTCAGCTCCTGCCTTTTTTTGATGAGTTCGTCAATCAGGTCGAAGAAGCTTTTCAAGGCGTAGTTGGCTCGCGGTGTTAAAGCCGGCCCTTTCTTCTCTGCTACCAGCTTTAGTGCTGAATACAGAGGCATGTCCTGGTTTTTTGCCCAGCCTGATAGCTCGGCTAAGGTGCGCTGGCCGATGCCTCTGCCGGGGACATTTATTATCCGGGTGAGGCTGATGCCGTCGGAGGGGTTTTGAATCAGCCGCAGGTAGGCGATGATGTCCTTAATCTCGCGCCTCTGGTAGAAGCGGGTGCCGCCGACAAGCTTGTAGGGCACGCCATAGCGCATGAAAGCTTCCTCTAAAGCTCGTGACTGGGCATTGACCCGGTACATAATGGCACAACCGCCGGGCGAGACCAGGTCTTGTTCCACCAGTCTTTCTATTTCGCTGATGACAAACTGGGCCTCCTCATCTTCGTTGTAAGCCTCGATGACGGCAATTGGAATGCCAGTCTCGTTCTCTGTCCACAGACGTTTCGGTTTACGCCGTGAGTTAACCGAGATGATGCTGGAAGCTACATCCAGTATGGTCTTGGTGGAGCGATAGTTCTGCTCCAGAAAAACTACCTTGGCATCCGGGTAATCCTTTTCGAAGCTGAGAATGTTGCGCAGGTCAGCGAACCTCCACGAGTAGATGGACTGGTCAGGGTCGCCGACAACGCAGACATTGTGGTATTTTCCGGCTAGCTGCCTTATTAGCATGTACTGAGTGATGTTAGTATCTTGAAACTCGTCAACAAGGATATGCAGATAGCGTGACTGATATTTGGCGAGAACCTTGGGGTGGTCGTTGAAGAGCTGGACTGTTTTCATCAGCAGGTCATCGAAGTCAACCCCATGGCTCTGGGTGAGGGATTGCTGGTATCTCTCGTAGACACGCTGGACTACCCCCTCGAAATAATTGCTGGTCTGCTGGGCGTAATCTGCTGGGGTCAGCAGCCGGCTCTTGGCATATTTAATGGCTGATTGAATAGCTCTGGGTGTGTATTGCTTGGGGTCAAGGTTAAGTTCCTGTAGGGCCTGCTTTATCAGGTTTAACTGGTCTTCCTCGTCATAGATGACGAATCTGGAGTCGAGCCCGATTGCTTTGCCTTCCTGACGCAGGATGCGGGCGCAGATGGCGTGGAAGGTGCCCAGAGTTAAGGCCTCTGCCGTCTGCCCTAGCAGCTTCTCCAGCCTCTCCGCCATCTCCCTGGCCGCCTTATTGGTGAAGGTGACCGCCATGATATGGTGAGGACTTATGCCGCAGACCTTTATCAGGTAGGCGACGCGGTGGGTGATGACCCTGGTCTTGCCGCTGCCGGGGCCGGCGACGATGAGCAACGGTCCCTCAATGGTTTCTACTGCCTGTTTCTGGGCCGGATTCAGTTCAGCTAAAACATCCATAGATTGTTCTACTACTTAGTGGTTGTTGTGCCTTCCCATTTGATTTCTACCTGTTCTGGCTTGACGCCGGTGAAGCTTATGCCATCCGGGCCGGTGACTA
>JAPLHH010000271.1 GCA_026389735.1 Chloroflexota bacterium
TAAACGAAATGACGTTCTGTGCAATCCAAGGCAACAGTCGTTCCAGTTATCTACTGCGGCTTGACAAAGGAAAGGTAGGCTGTTATATTAAACACAATTAAATACTGTAATGGCTGAGAACGAGACTAGTAGGCCTCCAGCGGGGCTCAGAGAGCCGGGTAAGGTGTGAGCCGGTGCCAGCGCAGAGACTGAATGGACTCGGGAGCCGCTAACCGAAAGGGACTGGCCCGAGTAGGCGTTGACGGAGTGGGCACCGTTATCAGAGCCCAGGGTATCGTTTCAAACAAGTTGAGGCCGTACCTGAATGAGATGATTGCCTCAAAGTAGCGGCAATCAATTAGGGTGGTACCGCGAAGCAAAACCTCTCGCCCCTATGGCGAGAGGTTTTTTATTTCGGGAATACCCGGAGGCTAATATGTATTATCCTACGTTGGAAGAAGTTAAAAAGCGCAAAGGTGAAGGCACGTTAATACCTGTTTATCGTGAGATCGTGGCCGACCTGGAAACGCCTGTCTCCGCATTCCTAAAGATTAGTCGCGGCGGTTATTCTTTCCTCCTGGAAAGTGTCGAGGGCGGTGAACGGCTGGCTCGCTATAGCTTCATAGGTACAGAGCCATACCGGGTGCTGGCTACCAAGTCAGAGGATAAGACCAATCCCCTGCCGCTTATTGCTGAAGAGCTAAAGAAATACAAAATGGTACCGGTTACAGACCTGCCCAGATTTTGCGGCGGCGCTGTCGGTTATCTCAGCTATGAGGTTGCCAGCCGGTTCGAAGAGTTGCCTTCCCCTGCCACTGACCTGCTGGGATTACCGGAAGCGCTGTTTATGTTCGTGGATACCATGCTTGTCTTTGACCATGTTACCCATAAGATTAAGGTCTTGAGCCATGTCCATCTCGATGGAGATATAGATGACGAATACCAAAAAGCAGTAGACAGGATTGAGGACCTGGCGGACAGACTCAGCCAGCCACTTAAGCCAAGACATTATGTAAAGTCTCCTACTCCTCACAGAAACAACACTCTTTCTTCAAACTTCTCCAGGGAGGAGTTTGAAGCCAGTGTGGAGAAGATAAGGCGATATATCACCGCCGGCGAAGCTATTCAAGTAGTGCTATCCCAGCGCCTGGCACAGCCTGTCAACGTTGCTCCATTTGAGATTTACAGAGCACTACGCTCTCTGAATCCCTCTCCCTATATGTTCTTCCTGGATTTCAACGACTTTCACATTATCGGGGCGTCGCCTGAGATTCTGGTGAGAGTAGAGGATGGCATGGTGATGACCCGTCCTCTGGCCGGTACCAGGCGGAGAGGGAAAGACCCGGCTGAGGACATTATGTTGGAGCAGGAACTCCGCAGCGACGAAAAGGAGCGTGCTGAGCACATCATGCTGGTTGATTTGGGGCGTAATGATATCGGGCGCGTCAGTGAGCCGGGTACGGTCGAGGTCAGCGACTTGATGGATGTGGAACGTTACTCTCACGTGATGCACCTGGTCACCCACGTGCAGGGCAAGCTAAGGCGCGACCTGAATATCTTCGATGCTCTGCAAGCTTGCTTCCCTGCAGGCACCGTCTCCGGTGCTCCGAAAATCCGGGCTATGGAAATAATCGCCGAACTCGAACCTGAAAAAAGAGGCCCCTATGCCGGGGCTGCCGGCTATTTCTCATTCTCAGGCAACATGGATATGGCTATAGCCATCAGAACCATGATAGTGAGCAAAGGGGTTGCCTATGTCCAGGCGGGATGTGGGGTTGTTTACGACAGCATACCGGAACATGAGTACCAGGAGACTATGAACAAGGCCCAGGCACTGCTCAAAGCTATCAATCAGGCTGAGAGCACAGCCGGTACAAACAGGGGGAACCATGCTGTTGTTGATTGATAACTATGACAGCTTCACTTACAACCTCTTCCAGTACTTGAGTGAATTGGGTGAGACTGTGGTGGTGGTACGCAATAATAAGACGACACTTGACGAGGTGGAGAAGATGAGACCCGGACGGATAGTTATCTCCCCCGGCCCATCTACGCCGCTACGGGCGGGCATTTCCAATGAGGTTATCCGCTATTTCGGCTCCAGGCTACCCATACTCGGCGTCTGCCTGGGGCACCAGTGTATCGGTTACAGCTACGGTGCCTCTTTCGGACAGGCTAAAGAGATAATGCACGGTAAGTCTTCGCTCATACACCACAGCAACCAGGGAGTGCTGGCTGATTTACCAAACCCATTCTCTGCCATTCGCTATCACTCACTAGTGGTATACCGTGACGGACTACCCGATTGTCTTGAAGTAACAGCCTGGGCAGACGATGGCACCATAATGGGCCTTAGGCATCGCCAATACCCGGTAGAAGGAGTCCAGTTTCACCCTGAATCATTTATGACTCAGGGGGGAAAGGATATATTGAGGAATTTTCTCAAGGGAGGATAAGTCTGCCATGATTAAAGAAGCTATCGCAGCTTTAGTGTCCGGACGTTCGCTGGCTGCGGATGACGCAGCACAGGTCATGGAGGAGATAATGCAGGGCGAGGCTACGCCGGCCCAGTTCGGCGCTTTTGTCACTGCGCTTAGACTAAAAGGGGAAACTGTGGATGAAATCGTAGGTTTAGCCAGGACAATGAGAGCCAGAGCAATTCCGGTGATTGCAGATGGGCTGGTTGTGGATACCTGCGGGACTGGCGGTGACGGCTCGCATACTTTCAACATCTCCACAACCGCTGCTTTTGTCGCTGCCGGAGCCGGGCTTAAGGTGGCTAAACATGGCAACCGTGCCATGAGCAGCCAGTGCGGCAGCGCTGATGTACTGGAGGCTCTGGGGGTTAAGATAGACCTAAATGCCGAACAAGTGCAGAGGTGCCTGCAGGAAGTCGGCATTGGTTTCATGTTCGCGCCGGCTTTTCATCCGGCTATGAAATATGCAGCGGTTCCCCGGCGTGAGATCGGAATTCGTACCGTCCTTAATATACTTGGGCCGCTTACCAACCCGGCTGGAGCCAAAGCCCAGGTGCTGGGCGTAGCCGAAGAGTCGCTGGTAGAGAAAATGGCATCGGTGCTCCAACATCTTGGCTGTCATCATGCCCTGATAGTGCATGGGGAAGATGGCCTGGATGAGATTACAATCTCGGGCAAAACCCACGTTTGTGAACTCAGAGACAATCGTATTGAAAGCTATGTTATCAGCCCTGAGGAAGTTGGTTTGACTAGCGCCAGTTCGGATAGTTTGAAGGGCAGCGGTGTTCAAGAGAATGCGGAGCTGTTGCGCAATATTCTGGCGGGAGCTCCAGGTCCCCAACGAGACGTGGTGTTGATGAACACAGCAGCAGTTCTATTGGCTGGAGATAAAGTAGAAACGCTCCGACAAGGGGTGGAATTGGCTCAGAAGACAATAGACAGCGGCCATGCCTTGAACAAATTAGAAAAGCTAATCAAGGTTAGCCAAAATTTGAGTTAAGGATAATGATTTTAGACCAGATAGTGTCACACAACTTGCGAGAGCTTGAATATAAAAAACGCAGTCTTCCTATGGCCAAGCTGCAGAAGATGGTTTTGGAACAACCTGCAGCTCTGGATTTGATTTCGGCTTTACGAGGCGACGGTATTCAGCTTATTGCCGAGGTGAAGAAAGCGTCGCCGTCTAGAGGCATCATTCGGCATGATTTCAACCCGGTAGAGATAGCCAAAATATATACTGACAACGGTGCCGCGGCGGTATCGGTATTAACCGAGGATAGATACTTTCAGGGCAGCCTTGACCACCTCAAGGACATCAGGAAGGCATTGCCCAACAAGCTGCCTCTGCTGAGAAAAGATTTCATATTTGACCAATACCAGGTTTATGAGTCCAGGGCATATGGTGCTGATAGCCTTTTGCTCATCGTGGCTATCTTGGAGCCGGCAAAACTACAAGAGTTACTCAGGATAAGCCATGAACTGGATATGAGCTGCCTGGTAGAAGTGCATAATGAGGCTGAGGTCGAAATTGCCCTGAAGAGCGAGGCAAGGATTATCGGTATCAATAACCGCGACCTGACCACTTTTAACGTGGATATTGCTACCACTGAGCGGCTACGTCCGCTTATCCCGCCAGACCGAATAGTTGTCAGCGAGAGCGGCATAAAGGAGCGAGCCGACGTAGAGAGGCTGAGTCAATTAGGTATTGATGCGGTCCTTATTGGTGAGTCTTTAATGTCGGCGCCTGATATTGCCGCCAAGATGAGAGAGTTATTGTGACCAAGATTAAAATTTGCGGGCTATCTGAGGTACAACACGCTTTAGCAGCAGCCGAAGCCGGTGCGGATTTATTAGGGCTGGTCTTTGCCCAAAGTCGGCGGCAGGTATCAGTTGAAAAAGCGCTAGAGGTCACAGAAGCAGTCCATGCCTTTAAACCTTGTCAGCTTGTGGTCGGTGTTTTTGCCAATTCAGCAGCCGAAGAAGTAAACAGTGTTGCCGAATATTGCCATCTGGATTGGGTACAGCTCAGCGGTGACGAAACCTGGCATTACTGCCAGCAAATAGAGCGGCCAATTATTAAGGCTATCCATGTCTCAAATACAAAGACGCCTGAGGAAATCGTCTCCGAGATCGCCATTGGGTATCAGTTATTGCCAGAAAAGGATCTCGTATGTCTTCTCGATTCAAAGGCGGGAGACACTCATGGTGGGACAGGCCAAGCTTTTGATTGGCAATTAGCCAAGAAAGTATCAGCAAAATTCCCTGTACTCATAGCCGGAGGACTGACGCCAAACAATGTTGGCCAGCTAATTAAGGAAACTCAGCCCTGGGGAGTTGATGTATCTAGCGGTGTAGAGACCAATGGCCAGAAAGACACAGTTAAAATCAAGGCATTTATTCAAGTAGTGAGGGCAGCATCCGGATGAATTGTCCTCAGGAGAAGTAATCCTATGCTTGTTATTATGAAAAACGATGCGACAGAAGAGCAAGTGAAAGCGGTTATTCGTGAA
>JAPLHH010000194.1 GCA_026389735.1 Chloroflexota bacterium
GATGCCTTAAGCTACCATGGCTCAGACGGACTGGGCAACTGCGGCTTGCCTTCTCCAAAGCTGCCACTGTACCCCGCTAAAGCCTGGGATTTCCTTGGCCGGCTAGTTTTGGATGCTCCTGGCGAAGTTACTCTGGTAGCCACGGGGCCCTTAACCAATGTAGCTTATGCTTTTGAGCTTCATCCTGAACTGCCTGGGCTTTTAGCCAGGCTGGTTCTTATGGGAGGCACTTATAGTCTTACGCCCTATGGCGTGGGGAATCGCACTCCCTTTGCCGAGTTCAATATCTGGCAGGACCCTGAAGCTGCTCATATAGTATTCAACTCCGGGGCGGACATCTTCGCTGTGGGGCTGGATGTAACCATGGACCCTGCGGCGTGCTTGAATAGACAACATCTGGAGCAAATTAAGACCAAGCATACACCGGCTGCATATATAGTAGCCCAACTGGTAGAATACGGGGTAAAATGCCATGGATGCTGTAGAATGCACGACCCGCTAGCTTTGGCAACGTTGCTGGACGCTTCCTTGCTCGATTTTACATTGGCAAGGGTAGAAGTAGTTAAAGGAAATGGCTGGGATAGAGGAGTTACTCGTATCTTGCCCTCTGATAACTCTCAGTTGATACACGTAGCCTCGGCTGTGGATGGGCCTCGCTTTCTAAAACTATTTCTATCGCGTATATTGGAGGAATAAGATGGTCAGCTTGGTAGTCTGTGGCGCCATAAACTGGGATATTAGCTGCTTCGTAGAGCGGCTGCCAGTGCCCGGTGAAGAGGTTACTGCGGAACATATCACCAGGGTATCTGGAGGGACGGGGGGCAATGTGGCTGTGGCGGCAGCACGGATTTTGGGGGCTAAAGAGGTTGCCCTGATAGGCGCTCTGGGAAGGGATGATATTGCTCGCCAGCAAATTGCCATCTTGGAGGATGAGGGAGTCGTCACCACAGGAATCCACCAAATTGCGGGAGAAGAATCGGGGCAGGCTTATATCCTGGTTGACCAGGCAGGAGAGAACGTTATTGCCAGCCATCTGGGGGCGAATGCCAGGCTTGGTCTGAAACACTTGAAAAAAGTAGAGGTTAAGCAACAACTACGAGAATGTCAGAGCATAGTCCTCACCGACCCGCCTTTAGAGGTGGCAGAGGCGTTAATAAACCTGGCAAAGCGGCATGACATCCCCGTGTTGTGGGACCCGGGAATTCTGATAAGCCCAAATCGAGAAGCATTGCTCTCTCTTGCTAAAGAAGCCGAAGTCATCTTCTTAAATGAAACGGAGGCGAGTGCTCTACTGGAAACTGAAAAGTTAAATATGAGCTTGCAGAGGCTAAAAGAGCTAGGATTCGGCAATCACATAGTGCTCAAACTTGGCGCTCAGGGAGCAGTCATGCTTGAGCCGGGTAGCGGTACGGTTATTGAAGTCCCAGCCTTGCCTCTCAGGGAGCTCGGTCTAAATGTGATTAACACAGTGGGTTGTGGAGATGTCTTTGCCGGGGTCTTTGCCGCCTACCATGTTATGGGAAATGACCTAGCGCAATCGCTTATCATGGCCAGCGCTGCCGCCGGTCTTAACGCTACCCGACCTGAAACCAGAGGCAGCCCCAACCGTGCTAATTTGGAGGAAGTGGCGAACCGCAGCCGCAACTTGGGCTTCGCTGTTCGAGAGCGCAAGCTTTCTTAAACTACCGGGGGTGGATTAAAAAGAACAGATATGCTACATTATGCTGAGGGAGAGGCTACACCTAAATAAGTAGGAGGTGCTTTATGGGCATCAACGTTAATTCCGCATCAAACTGTCAGGAGTTAGTAGAAAGGATTCAACAAACGCTCTCAGCCAAAGGATATAACATGAGCAGAATCCGGGGAACACCAAGGCCGTTCCCGCCAAATGATACGGACGTTTTTGAAGGGCTATGTAGAGCTATCCTGACAAGGCAAGCCAACTGGGCATCTATAGTAGGAATCTTGACTGCTCTGAAAGTCAGCTTATTTAATTACAACGTGAATAAAGTTGCCGCTTTAACCAATAGCGACATTCGAAAGCTATTCGCTCAGTACAAGAGTAAGGTGAAGGCAAGATTCCTTGAAGATGAACTACTTGCTATTCGCGATGATGCAAGAGTGTTCCAGCTGATTATGTCTAGTCACGGGTCCGTTTGTACCCTCATCAAGAGCTATCTGCCTGCGGCAGCTTATGACCCATTCTGCAAGTGCTATGTCCGTCCTGCGGACGCCCCTTTGATAAAATGTTTTACCGACCCTAATCGCGCGTTTAAACTTCGCAGCGTGGGCCTAGCGATCTGTTGCGAGTTTTTCAACAACATAGGTATCGATGAGTTCAAACCCGATGTCCATACGATTAGTTTCCTGAACAGGATTAACCTTGATAGAACCAAGGGCAAGGTCTCTTGCAGACCTGATGATGTTAGAGGAATAGGAGTCATAATCGCAGGAACCTTACAGAAACCACGTAAATTTGTCGACAGCCATATGTGGGTATTCTGCGCTGAAGGCGAAGGTGAGATATGTACTGAAGATGATCCAAAATGTGGCTTGTGTATGCTGAAAACTCAACAACCACAGTTTTGTCCAGGCTTTCCAAATAGGATGCAGATAGTCAGTAACCCTCTGGGAGCTGCAAAGAGATTTAAGGAGTGTAATCTGACCAGAAAAGCAG
>JAPLHH010000270.1 GCA_026389735.1 Chloroflexota bacterium
AAAAGCGGCCAGGTCTTTGAGCAAAAAGTTGATGAGGTTTATGCCGCCGATGCTGGTGTTGAGGATGCCATGTGGTACATAAGGAATGACCGCATCGCTGACGTACTCGGTGCAGGTTATGATAAGTATAACTATTCTTCTGCCTATCCCTATCCGTATAACTTATTGGTAAACGACAAAGATGTAGTTGTTAATATCACAAACGCCTGGATTCCCATGATTACACCTACTCCAGATGCTGCAAAGGCAAGGCAGATTATCGAGTATGGGAATCTGACGATAATCGGCTATCCTAGTAGCAACACATCCACATATGTAATCAAGATAGTCTATGACTGGGACACCGCGGCACATAGGGATGCGTTGCGGGTAATGACGATAGGGATATGGATATCCCCCGGCTTCGAGTATGTTGATGGCAGTTGTAGCCTTACGGGCTATTCTAGCCAGAATATTTCCCCCTACAAAGGCGGTTCTGCCGTGGTCTGGAACTTCACCTCTCCTTTTCCTCGTCTTAGAGACTTTCCTGCCCTCACTGACGACACCGCCTCCCCGCTGATAGAAACATTCACCTTCCAGTACACGGGGCCGCAGGGGCAAATTCCCGAGCTTGTGTCCTCCTGGATTAATACCACAGGAGTTACGGGCATTACTTATAGCTGGGATGACAGTATTCGGCTGTATAAGATTGTGTCGCAAGCCGGCGCAGTCCAGGTTGAAGCCTATGGTGCCCAAACCAAGTTCCGCAAACTCAAGTCCACCATATCATCGGACTATGCTGTCGCCGGTAACACATTGCTGACAACCTTAAGTGGCGACTGGGAAACATACAGAGATAAACTTCTCGCGGAGAGCCAAAGTACTATCACGAGAACCAGTCTGCAATCAATTCCCCCGTCGGGTATTGTCCCTGCTGGGAAGATTCCCGAAGAGGCTACCATAGACAAGGTCTATCTCTACTGGTCGGGGTGGATAGACCCCTACTATTGGTATAAGAGTGGTTATTCTTACTACTGGGCTCAGATTCCAGCCCTGCAGCATAGCCAGAACACAAAGGCGCAACTGATTGCCAATTCTCAGGTCAACCAGGTCAAGTTCAATGTTGACAGTGCCACGCAAACAATAACCGCTAATATTAGTGGTGTTCATAGTGGTGGTGTTCCTGATATTCAAATAGTGAATACCCCAGACGCCGCCTACCCGTCTAAAAACTCAGACTCCTGGGACTATTCGTGCTTTAAAGATATCACCAACCTCGTGATATCCGGGAATGTCACTGTCCAGCAATATATTGAGAATGCCATGAAGACCGCTGGTAGCGGCAAGGTTGATTTTACCCTGGGGCATGCCAACGAGGTGAGAAATCAACACAGACCAGAGTCGAGCCCTTATCCGGGCGCCTATGATAATTATTACTTTAGCCTTTCCGGTGATGGCTCTACAGGCTATCCCCTGGCCACTCCAGCTCACCAAAAACCTAATGAAGGTTGGCAAATCAGATACCAATGGGCTTATGCCGGCTGGTCGCTGATTATCTTCTACCGCAGCCCGGCGCTCATACAGCGCCAGCTTTATCTCTACGACGACCTTATTAACGTTCAATACCCTGGCGGAAGCTCTTCAGACGTGACACGCTACATCGGCGGCTTCCTGGCTCCCCCTGTTATCTCCGAGAATGACAAGAGCCACGTGACCTATTTTGTCGGCGAAGGTGACCAACTTTCGGTGAATAGTAAAGTAGGAGTAAATAACAATCCCCCAACTTACCATTGGCTGAGTGAGCTACCTCTTAACCCTGAGGGCGATGTCTTGAATTCCATGTCTAGTGGCTTACCTGTCACGAGGACCGATGGGGTAGATATTGACACTTTTGTTCTGCCCAGTGGTTGTATACTGCCCTATGCTACTTCAGCCACGATAACACTGCACACCACGCAAGAAACCTACACTCTAGTCTATTTCGTGCTGTCCTTCCGCAGCGAGCTAACGACGGGCGGCATTATCACCAATTTCCAGGTAAGGATTAGCTGATGAAGGATAAGAGGGGGAGGCAAGATTCCCCCTCTTAAGATAAGAGGGGCAAGGCCTGCCCGCTTGCCTTCGCTGACCTGCCCGCCGCACAGCTATGGCAGGCGGGAGCTTTAGCGCAAGCAGGCACAGCTATGGCTCGCCTGCCGAAGTCTTACGGCGAGCAGGCAGGCGGGAGCTTTAGC
>JAPLHH010000069.1 GCA_026389735.1 Chloroflexota bacterium
AAGTTTCAAGAGCGGCCCGAAATGACCGCCGATATTCGAATCGATGAACGTATCTGTCAGAGGCGAAATAGTGCCGACTATGAATTTGCCAGTTCCCGGAAATGCGGGCTCATTACCGAGCGGCCCGCTCGCCATTACCAGAATATTATCGGGACTATCATAACGGGTTTCCCGCGTTGTGCCGTCCCAAATCATTTTGAGGGCGTAGCCGCGCCCGCCGACGTATTTGTTCTTGAAATCAGGAGGTAGTTCCTGAATGGTGACTTCCTGCGTGCCCAGATTTACCCTGAGTATCCGGTCTGTGTAACCACCGACAACCATGGCGGGCTTATATTTGATTTGGCGTAGTATCCTCATATACAGTCTAATCTTCTGCTTGATTAGCTAAGAATCTCGGCCTGCTGCACGAAGTGCTATTATAACCCTTTATGTGTGGTATCAGCAAAGACCATATTTCTCTTGCCCTGCCCCAAATAATTGCACCACCCTTTGTGTTAGAGTGATCTCGTTCAGATAAATGGGCGACATTCTATGTGGTTGTGACATTGAACGACAGCTTCCAGTGTCATTGCGAGCCGAAGGCGTGGCAATCTCATTAGGAATGCTGAGTCTGCTGCAATTGGCGCGATGGATATTGCTTAGAGATTGCTTCGTCGCTATCGCTCCTCGCAATGACAGAAAAGGCAGGGTGTCACTAATGTACTGGACGAGTACATAGAGTTGTCGGAGGACAGGGCTTCATGATAATATTAACCAAAAATTCTTGGAGGAAACTAGTATGGCTATAAAGAAAGTATGCGTCATCGGCTCAGGAACGATGGGTAATGGGATAACTCAGGTAGTGGCACAAGCAGGTTACGAAACAACGATGGTTGATGTGAAGCAGGAATTCATCGACAAAGGAATGAACGCCATAAAAGCCAGCCTCGGTAGATTTGTGGAGAAGGGCAAAATCGGCCAAGCCGATACGGATAAGGCCTTGGCAAATATCAGCACTTCAATAGACTTAAAACAGGCAGCTAAGGACGCAGACTACGTCATCGAGGCGGTTTTCGAAAGAGTCGATATCAAGCTGCCGGTGTACCAGCAGCTAGAAGAGATATGCCCGAAGCAGACTATACTGTCATCCAACACCTCAGGTATACCTATAAGTCTGCTGGCATCAGCGACTAAACGTCCGGATAAAGTCATCGGTATGCACTTCTTCAGCCCGGTGCCGGTGATGAGAGGATTAGAAGTGGTCAAGTCTTTGCTCACCTCAGAGGAGACCCTAAAAGTAAGCCTCGATTTCGGCAAGTCTATAGGCAAGGAAACAGTAGTGGTCAAAGACTCACCTGCTTTTGTAAGCAACAGAATAATCACGCTGGTGCTGAACGAGGGGGCTAAAATGCTGGAAGAGAATTTAGCCTCCATGGAAGATATCGATAAGATTATCAAGTTATCTTTCAATTGGCCCATGGGGCCATTTGAGCTGAACGACCTTGTTGGTATAGATGTGGCTGTAGATTTGCTAGAGGGCATCTACCAGCAGACCGGGTGGGAAAGATATAAGCCAGCACGATTGCTAAAGAGAATGGTGGAAATCGGGTATCTAGGCAGGAAAACCGGCAAAGGCTTCTATACCCTGTTCGGCACGAAACAATCCAGTCCCTAGTAACATGTAGCGGCGAGGCTTTAGCCTCGCCTAATCCCCACTAGGACGACCTTAAAAGGTCGTCCTACATGTTTTTAAAGCATATGGTAGTCAACAAAATAGTGTTTCTGAAGCAAGCAGAGTCAGCAGACTGGATAGCAAAACTGCCAGACCCACACGTTTAAGCATGACAAACATGACGACATACGGGACATCGAAATGTGCTGCCATTTGCACGATATCTTTAAACTTTGCCCACTCTTTCTCCACCCAATGTGGCGGTGCCAGAACACAGGCAGCAAAGTAATCTGCCAAACTCTCATTGAAAGAACCCGTTTTACATCCTATTTTTGAAAACACGGGGGTGGTTTTAAGATGAGCCCGGATATGGAAAACTTCGTGGAATAGAGTAAATCTCCTTCTGGCGGAAGTGTCATTCGCATTAAGTTGGACTATCCATTTCCCCTGTGAGCGCCAGAGGCCACCGTGGTAGGCATTTAGTGGCACCAGGCGAACCTCCACACCATTCTCCACATCAGCCAGCACTGCCAGATTCGTGGGCACTGGTGGGCAACGAACTCCTGCCCGCTGAAGGTAACACTCTGCTGCAAACTCGATCAAACGAAATATCCTGCAGGGATGTCGAAATACAAAATCGCAGCCGGGCGGGACAAATTCCTGGTCACACTTCTGAGCCAGCCTTTCATAGCGGCAAATAACGAAATCCAGATTACGGTCAAGACACCAGCCATCTTCAGTGCGGACATCGCACTCAGCACGTAGAGGGCAATGCACACCATCGCCAGCGCCCACACAAGCCCATAGCTCGCCCTCCAAGTTAGGAGTCTTTTCCCCCATGCCTTCCCCCTTTGTTATACAAGAGCGAACCTCTAATGTGCAAATACGCACACAAATATCAATATACTACCACATTTCTGTGCTTTGTCAATAATTTTCGGGTAAGAATATCGGAAAAACCTTAAAGTCCGCCTTGCAGACAGGGATTATAGGGGCTGTCCGAAAATGTAGCCCCGACCATTTAGGGTCGTGGTTCCCGAGGCTAAAGCCTCGGGGCTACATGTTTAATGTGTGTCGCCAGCCTGACAAAGGACATGTCAGCAGCCGAACACCGTGCCATGAGAAAATTTGATGTTTACTGGCTTCCCTGCAACCTAAGAGTTTTTGCTGTCATATCCTCTTGACCGCCGACGCTCAATCAGGTCCTCGATCATAATAATCAAGTCCTCGTCCAGTGCCTCTGGGTACTTCTGCTTAGCATAATCACGAAACTCTGGCCATTCGGCAGATTTTGTTTCAGCCACCACAGGCAGGTAACCGGCAGCGGCAAGGACGTTGGTAAGAGGTACACCGCTATATTTAGCCAGTTTCTGGCATGACCTAACGCTGGGGATATCCCGGCCAGAAAGCCAGCGGCTGACGGTGGCATGGCTTATGCCCAGCTCCGCCGCCAGCTGGCTCGGCAGCAATCTCCTGCGTCGCATTAGCTCGTTCAGAAACGAAACCAGGGGTGTTTGTTCTTTTTTCATTCTGTTCCCATATTTTTTAAGTGTAACGGCGAATTCTACCATATTTCAATATTATTTGGCAATTTTGACAAGACTGAGATTGTTTAGCAACTCGTAACCTGTCATTGTGAGCCCTTCGTTATTTGCCGGTGACGGTCCCTCGTTACGCTCATTCTGAGCCTGTCGAAGAATGTATACTCAGGGTAAACTCCGCGTGGCAATCTCCATACAGCAAACCACGTCTACCTCTGCTGAGCTTGCCACGGGGCTGACGCCCCTCGCAATGACAGCTCGACCCTTATGGTTATTGACCATTTAACTTAACCCTATTAGCCCTGACCCTTCAAGGCCAGCCGTTTTATCCACCACATGTAGCCCCGACCCTTTAGGGTCGGGTTCCCGAGGCTAAAGCCTCGTTACTACATTTTATAATTTAACCAGCTAAGACTAAAGCCCCGCAGCTACATTGGTAAACAATTTCTTACACGGAATAACGTCTGCACCCCAGAATTCTGCTTTTCAAAGATTTTTCTGAAAGACCTATTGACAAATAGGACTAAAGTCCTTATTATATGTACACATGCGGACACTATATGTACTCATAGGTAAGCCATGAGGGGTTGACCGTGTGTGCTGTGATTCCCGTGTTGTTTGTGTTGGATGGCTTTTGAAGATTGGGGAAGTAATGCCAGAAATTCGTACCAGTTTAAGTGTCGAGCTACACCGAAAACTGAAAGGTGAGGCAGTTCACAAGGGCATGCACCTGAAGCATCTGGTGGCTCAGATTCTGGAAGAACACGCCAAAGGCAACAAGGCCAACAAGTCTCAGAGGCTATCCAGAGGCAACCAAAGGTGACCGGTGCTTTATCTCCTTT
>JAPLHH010000311.1 GCA_026389735.1 Chloroflexota bacterium
CACCAGGCTCTGGGAGTCAATTACTCCCGGTTCTCCTTTGGCGATTTGCTCCTCCAACTCCAGTTGGGTCAATACCCTGTCATCTTCCCCATAAAGGTATTCGGTGGGTTTATATTCTTCAGCACCGGTAGCGATGATGGCTATTCCATGCTGTATCTCTTTGACCATTCTTCCAGACGTTACTTTGGTTGTGAAATTTCCCACATAACCGGAAGCCTCTGTGATGGTAGAACCAGTAGATACATGAATTAAGGGGTGTTGGTAAACTTTGCGTATAATATCACCCAAATATGCTTGAACATCCACCCCTTCCAAGGTGTAATGAATTCTTCGAGCCATTCCCCCCAAGTCTGTATCCTTTTCCACCAGGTAAACCTCAAATCCCTGGTTGGCTAAGCTCAGAGCACTGGTCATCCCGGCTATGCCTCCTCCAACCACTAATCCCCTTTTGTCGACCGGCAGCTCAAATTCCTGTAAAGGCTGTAAAAGGGCAGTTCGGGCTACCGACATCCGAACTATATCCTTTGCCTTTTGGGTGGCATCTTCCTTTTCTCGAGAGTGAACCCAGGAGCAATGTTCTCTTATATTAGCCATGTCAAAGAAATACTGATTAATTCCCGCTTCACGAAGCGTATCCCGGAATAATGGCTCATGTGTCCTAGGGGTACAGGCGGCGACAACCACGCGATTGAGTCCCTTTTCTCTGATTGCGTCTGCTATCTGCCGGGCAGCATCAGTAGAACACGAAAAGAGGTTTTCTTGAGCGTGGACAACATTGCTTAAGGTGGAGGCATATTGAACTACAGAAGGAACATCTACCACTCTTCCGATATTAGCTCCACAATGACACACAAAGACCCCCACCCTGGGTTCCTCACCTGAGACATCCCTTTCCAGTGGATATTCCCTTTCTCTGGACAGCTTCCCTCGCCGGTAGGCAAGGAGTTGACCGCAAAGGGCGTCAGCCCCGCTGGCGGTCATAACCGACTCGGGGATATCTATAGGACCCTGGAATGCTCCGCTGACAAAAATTCCCGGGCGGGAGGTCTCAATAGGATTAACAGGATTGGTTTTACAGAATCCGTGAGAATTGAGTTCGATGCCGAACTTATCAGCCAGGCCCTCCACACCAGCAGGAGGGTTCAACCCAACGGATAATACAACAAGGTCGAATTCCTCTTCCTTTACTCCGTCATCGGTAGTAGAGTATTTAATAGTTACATTCTTGCTTTCCGGTAGCTCTTTCCCTATTGATACGTAGCTTCTTACAAATCGAACTCCGGGAAGGTTCTCTGCTCTTTGATAAAATCGCTCGAAATCCTTGCCGAATGACCGGATATCATTATGGAATATAGTAGCCTCGATCTCACTGTCATGGTCTTTTGCCAGAATCACCTGCTTCTGGGTATATGTGCAGCATACGGCTGAACAATAGCTGTTACCGCCCGGGATAACCTGTCTGGAACCGACGCACTGAATCCAGGCTATCTTCTGCGGATGCTTCCCGTCCGAAGGGCGCCTTATCTCACCTTCGTAAGGCCCGGTGGCACATAATATTCGTTCAAAGTCAAGACTGGTTATCACATTCTCCATCTTTCCGTAGCCATAGTCGCCCCTCAGCTTGGGGTCAAATATCTCATAGCCCGGAGACAGAATTATCGCCCCTACCTCTACTTCTACCTTCTCCTCCTTTTGATGAAGGTCTATGGCGTTATTCTTACAGACTCCTACGCAAATGTTACATTTCTTGTCTTGAAGGAAAAGGCAGCTTTCAGGGTCTATATAGGTGACAAGCGGAACCGCTTGAGAAAAGTATATATGGCTGCATTTACTAAAAGATAAGTTTTGATTAAATTTATTGGGTATCTTAACCGGGCAGTACTCAGTACAGGTAGTACAACCCCGGCATTTATCATCTAAAATGTATCTGGGCTTTTTAATCAGGGTTACCTTGAAGTTTCCTGCTTTCCCT
>JAPLHH010000257.1 GCA_026389735.1 Chloroflexota bacterium
TCGGCTGGTGCTAATTTAACAATTGCATTATCTGGATTTGGTGTAAGTGCGACTACTGGAAATTTATCATATTCATCAGCGGGTGGGGATATATTTCTCGCGCTTGATGGGAAGTCAATATCCTCATTCCAAGGAAATTTAGGATACTTATTCTCGGGACAATCATTACTTGGTGGTGGTGATGATGCAGGACAATGGAAGAAGGAAAAGTCAAAAAAGAAGAAGATACTTCTTAATGAATCTTCTGTAAGAAAACAAAGCATAATTGATGCCTATGAAGGATTGCTTGAGCCAAGAACTCAAGAAGTTATTTCTGAAAAAGCGCAGGAAATAATAAAATCTTATTCATTTGATACAATAGAGCAAGATTTAAGCAAGGTTCGTGAGTTAATGTCTTTATGGCAGGCCGAACTAGATGCCAGAGAGCAGGATGACGAAGAAGCAATTTTAATGTTAATGTGAGGGAATAATGGCTAGATATAGGTACGTTCAGCAACCAGATGGATCATTGATTGAAGTTGGAAGTGATTACAGGGAAGCTCCTGCGGCTGGTTATTATATACAAGCAGACTTACAACCATATCAAAGCATGGCAACAGGTGAGATGATTGAAGGTCGCCGTCAGCACCGTGAAATGCTTAAGCGTACGAATTGCATTGAGATTGGCAATGAGAAACAAACGGTTCAGGAAAGGAAGCCAGACCCTCGCCTGAAAGAGCAATTAGCAAGGCTGGTATATGAGAAGTTACGTTATTAGGAGAAATATATGGCTTTAGCACGCGAAATCATGCAAGGCGGCCTTTCGGCTGGTACTGCAAAAGCAATTGGTGGTGGCTACGTTACTGTTGCTGCCGCTGGATCTGTAATCGGTGATGCAACTCCAGTTACAGCATCTATGTGTATTGTTACTGGGGCGAACGCAACCACGGGTGTATCTATTGGCGGTGAAGTCGGTGATGAAGTATGGCTGTTCAATAACTCCGGCTCTACCCTGAAAGTATGGCCTGAATCTGCCGCTGCTATTTCGGTTGCTGGTACAGGACTGGGTACTGCCGCCGCCGCGTTTAGTCAACTGACTTACAAGGCAACAATCTACAAGAAGGTATCCACAACCCAATGGCTGGCTGTTACTAGCGCATAATTAGGAGTATCAAATGGAAGAGCAAGTCGAATCGCCGAATACTTTGCGTGATGCACTTGAAGCCAGTTTTGATTTGGCAGAAGAAGGTAAGCTTGAGGCAGTAGTTGAGCATGTACCTTCTGAACCTGTTGACAGGATTCGTGACGAAGCAGGGAAGTTCGCAAAAGAAGCACCTACTAATCCGAGTCCTGTCGCAACGACTCATGACGTTCCTGAAGTCCCCGCTGAAGGCTTGCAGCGTCCTACAACGTGGAAGAAGGAATACCTCCCACTATGGGATAAGATGCAAGCCGGTGAAGTTCTTACTCCAGAAGAGTCGCGCAAGATTCTTCAATACTCAAATCAGCGTGAAACTGAATATAAGACTGGTGTAAGCACATATAAGACAGAGGCTGAAAATGCACGTGTATTACAGGAAGCAATCTCACCTTTTATGGAAGATTTGCAAGCTAATGGCATACACCCTGCTGCTTGGATCAATAATCTGGGTAGAGCGCATCAGGTTATGGTTAAAGGAAGTCCACAGCAAAAGTTAGATACATTTGTTAAGTTGTCGCAAGATTATGGTGTAGACCTTTCTCCATTACTGGGTGGTCAGCAACCAGATCAGCAATACATACAGCAAAGTCAAGCGTATAATGATTTGCAAGCAAAGATTGACAATCAATCAAAATGGATTGAAAATGAGAAGAATTCTCGTTTGCAGTCGCAAATTGATGTAGTAAAGAATGATGCGGAGAAGTTCCCGCATTTTGAGGCAGTTCGTGGCACGATGGCTCAACTACTTGAGTCTGGTTTAGCCCCTACCCTTGAAACGGCTTATGCAAAAGCTGTGAGAATGCAGGATGATGTTTGGACGGTTGAGCAACAACGACTTGTTGACGCCGCCAAAGCAGAAGCCGTGAAATCACAACATGTTGCAAAAGCTAAAGCCGCAAGTGTTTCGCTGAAGTCTGCTACCCCAAGCGGCATTGCAAGCACAAGCGACAAAAAGGACAGACGGTCAGCATTGGAGTCGGCTTTCGATTTACACGCTGATGGTCGGGTTTAATTAGACTCTAGGAGATTATTATGGCTTTTGCCAATTCGTCCATTACGGACATCATTGCAACAACCATCCAGAACCGTTCCGGTACTCTGGCTGACAACTTGACGAACAACAATGCTCTGCTGAAGAAGCTGAAAGAGCGTGGTAATGTTCGTCCTTTTAGTGGCGGTAACGTGATTCTTGAAGAAATCATGTACAACGACACTACAACCAACAACGCTAACAGCTACTCTGGATATGAACTGATTAACATCAGCCCAGATAGCCCAATTAGCGCGGCTCAGTTCTCCATCACTCAATACGCTGATGCGGTTACCATGTCCGGTCTGGAAATGCTCCAGAACTCCGGTAAGGAAGCCATCATCGACCTGCTGGATGGTCGCATGAATGTGTCGGAAGCTCGCCTGCTGAACCGTATTGCTAGTGACATCTATCTTGATGGCACTGGTAACGGTGGTAAGAACATTACTGGTCTGGCCGCTGCTGTTGCAGACACCCCAACAAACACCTACGGCGGTATTGACCGTTCGACATGGAACTTCTGGAAGAACGTAAGTTACTCCGGTGTTACCAATGGTGGTGCTGCTGTATCTGCTGCTAATATCCAAGCCTACATGACGGCTCTGTCTATCCAGTTGGTTCGGGGTAACGACAAGGCTGACCTGATTGTAGCTGACAACAACTACTACAGCCTGTATGTGAACTCCCTGCAAGCCATTCAGCGTATCGCTTCTGCTGATGAAGGTGCTGCTGGTTTCGCCTCCCTGAAGTTCTATGGTGGCGGTACATCTGCTGATGTGGTTCTGGACGGCGGTATTGGTGGCAATGCAACTGCAAACCACATGTGGTTCTTGAACACCAAGTACATCTTCCTGCGCCCACACAAGGATCGTAACTTTGTTCCTATCGGTGGTGAGCGTCAAGCAATCAACCAAGACGCCATTGTTAAGCTCATTGGCTGGGCAGGTAATCTGACCAGTTCTGGGCCTCAGTTCAACGGCGTACTCAAGGCTTAAGGAGAAAAACATGGCATATACCATTCAAACGCCTCTGGCTGGGCTTCAGCCAATCGCAGTAACAAACACTACTGCCTCTAGTCCTCTTGGTTATCGTGTAACAGCGGTTGATCCTACATACGGTCAAGGTGAATTCGTTTACCTGCTGGGTGTGGCATCTACTGCTATTGGTTCCATCGTAACCTGGAACGGCAACTCTACTGGTACTCCAACATTCCAGACTGCTCTTACATCTAATACTGCTGGTCAGGCTCGCCCGATTGCAGTTGCAATGTCTGCAAATCTGGGTGGTTCTTACGGTTGGTATCAGGTTGTTGGTAATGCAGTTGCTGGTACTAACGGCACTCTTGCCGCTGGCCCTGCTGCTGTATATCTGGCCGCTGCTGGTGTTCTTACATCAACTCAAGCTGCTGGCACGCAAGTTCTTGGTGCTATCAACGTAACGGCTACTGGCACTCCAGCGGCTAACTTGGCGGTTGTTGAGATTAACAACCCTCATGCACAAGGTCAGATTGTTTAATTGATCTTGTAGTATGATAGAGGGGTGGCAGAAATGTCACCCTTTTTTTATTTATAACCTCTAACTACTTGGAGAATTAAATGGCTATTGAATCAGATGTTCGTGACTCAGACTCACGATTGGCAGTAAAATTTCACAGCAAGCCCATTAAGAATGAGTTTGCAAGCGCACAAGAAGGCCGTCCAATTTTCGTAGATCGCGACATGATTACGATTTATGTGCCTGGCGACAACACGTTGACGGTTGATGCAGAGGTGCGGGATGACCACAAGGCTCGATTCCCGCTACAATGGGCGCACTATCAGAATAAACATGGAGATGACCCACGCAACATCGGCACTCCAATTTCAGAATGGCCGTTGGTAACTCAGGCAGTTGCTGAAGAACTTAGGGCAATGAAGTTCTACACGGTTGAGTCAATTGCATCTGCATCTGATGCACAGATTAGCTCGATGGGAATGAAGGCTGGAATGAACCCAATTGCTTTCCGTACCCGCGCTCAGAACTACCTTAAGGTTGCTTCTGATGAGTCTGTTTCTGCAAAACAGGAAGAAGAGTTGAAGACTTTGCGTGAAGAAAATGCTAAAATACAAGCATCTAGCGAAGCTATTAAACTCGAAACAGATGCTAAACTTGCAGTAATGCAGGCTCAAATGACGCAACTCCTTGCGACAGTAGGCCAAAATTCAGAGCCAAAGAAGCGCGGTAATCCGAATTTTGGTAAGAAACCTGAAGAAGATCAGGAATAACTAAGTAAGGAATAAATCATGGCAACAATGCTCTCCGTAGCGCAGGCAGTAGCGAATGAACTTGGACTTCCTCCGATAAATTCAGTCATTGGTAACACGAATCTTGATGTAATTCAGATTCTTGCACTAATGAATGCCGCCGGTACTGAATTATGCATGGAGCATAATTGGAGAGCATTGGATAAGGAATTCCGCTTTACCACTAAATGGCATCAGTCTGTATGCTCTACTGTCACAGGCTCGGCAGTAGTTACAGGAATTGATACTACAGTATCACTTGCCGCTAATACTTACATGGCAACTGGTGCATCTATCCCCCAAGACACATACATTGTTACCGTGGATAGCCCAACCCAAGTAACCCTATCACAAGCTGCAACTGCAACATCATCTACAGATACGATTACATTTGGTCAGCAGAAATATTCGCTTCCAAGCGACTATGATCGGATGGTTGATCGTACCCAATGGGATAAGAGTAAGCATTGGGAAATGCTTGGCCCTGAATCCCCGCAGCAATGGCAATGGCTGAAGTCTGGTTATATTGCTACAGGCCCACGCCTTCGGTGGCGTATGCTTGGAGATACATTCCAAATATGGCCTATCATAAGTACTTCTGAATATCTTGGTTTTGAGTACATAAGCAATGGATGGGCAACATCTGCATTGGGAGTAAGTCAGTCATCATTTACGGCAGACACTGACACATTCATCTTTGTGCCACGCCTCCTTATCTTGTTTACCAAGAAGAAGTACTTTGAGATTAAGGGATTTAACTCTGCCCAGATTACAACTGACCTTGTGCGTTACATGAATATAGCAAAGGCAGAGGATGCGGGTGCTGCTCCATTGAGTTTTGCCGCCAAGCCATCACAAGTGCTTGTTGGGTGGGCTCATCTCCCTGACAGCGGATACGGCACTTAATGCAAGGGTCTAACTCATCGGTAAGAAGCCTCGCTGGTACTCCAATAGCGGCTGACTTCTATGGTGCTACAGGCACTCCGATTGTTATTGATATATCGTCAGGAAATGAGAGATTATTTATTCTTAATTCTGCTGGCGTAGTTACAGAGGTCGCTATGGTAATGCCAATAGATTCTATGTCACTATCTGCTATAACGCTGGATACTCGACACCATGAGATACATGAGGGTGACCTATACAGATACACAGACTCAACTACCTTGGGGTCAGGAATATCCCAAGACTACCTAATCACTACGCCAAATACTACCAAGTGGGCGCACATGATGATTGAGATTGATGGGTCAGCAGTTACGTCTTTCTTCCTGTACGAAGCTACAGATAAGACAGGAACAACGCTACAGAATGTATATAACGCTAACCGTAACTCCGCTAACACTGCCACCACCACTGTTCGTAAGGGCACTTCTGGCGGTACTACAGATGGCGTCCTTTTGGTAAGTTATGCTGGAGGTGCAGC
>JAPLHH010000313.1 GCA_026389735.1 Chloroflexota bacterium
CTTCTGCTGCCGTATTGAAAGCATTATGGCCCTCTCACCAGAAGGAAAAGTGAACCCGTAGTGGCATAAGGAACCAAGGGGTGCAAATGAATAAGACGGGACTTAAGCTGCGCCAATCTTCGTCAGCTTCGCCTATGAAAAGATTTTAAGGTTTGTTGATTCGTCTGACGTGTGGCATAATGAATTAAGTCGCAGGAAGCGGAGGGATCGCATAGTGGTCTAGTGCGGGCGCCTGCTAAGCGCTTACTCCGAGTTAAATCGGGGTCGAGGGTTCGAATCCCTCTCCCTCCGCCAAAAGGTCGAAGAATTAAATCATGCTTATGGATTATGATTGATTACGTATTATCCCCTCGCCAGACATAGGCATCTAGATTATCTACCAGTCTTCTTATCCTAGCCTACCGATACAGTGACGACATCAAAGCCCCGATCAAATCATAACTTAGCTGCTCAGGTTTATCAAAATCTGGCTTTTGCTGCCACCCTTATAGTCCTCAGATGCAAGGCCGCCTATCAGCCGAGGACTACAAATTGCCTGTCCGATCCAGGCAACGCTTCCACCGGGCGTTTACCCAACGCTGCAGTGCCTCAATCTGTTCTTCGGTAATATTCTTGAACCTCCCCTGTTCCATGAGATATTCTCTCAATGACCTTAAGCTACCCCTCTTGGCAATGGATTCGCTGGCCGCAGTGAGTCGGAAAACGCCGTCCTCAATCTCATAGAGTATCACCCATCCGGTTTCCACCGCGAGCTTGCCGATTTTGATAGTGTCACTGAAGGGGAATGACCATCCCGGGGGGCAGGGTGTGAACACATGTATGAATTTGGTCCCTCGTATCGTCTTGGCTTTCCTGACTTTTTCGTAAAGGTCCAGGGGATAGGAAGCATTTGCGGTAGCAACATAAGGGATGCCATGTGCCTCCATTATGGCTGTTATGTCTTTCTGGTTCTGCTGCTTGCCCAGAATTGGTGTAGTACCTGAAATTGCACCCAGTGGCGTGGAGCCTGAGCGCTGATTGCCAGTGTTCATGTAGCCTTCATTGTCGTAGCAGATGTAGAGAAAGTCAGTTTGCCTTTCAGCAGCGGCGCTCAGCGCTTGGATTCCTATATCGTGTGTCCCACCATCACCAGCAATAGCCAGCACGGTCAACCCTTCTTTGCCCAAGGCTTTCAGCCCGGCAACCAAGCCGGTAGCTGATGCCGCGGTGGTGGCAAATGGTGTATTTACACAGGGGACAGTGACAGATGTTACGGGATACATGCCATGTAGTACTGTGAGGCAACTGGCTGGCACCGTCACAATAACCTGCCCTTCCAATGCTTTTAGAATGTAACGATAAGCGAGCGACAGGGCACAGCCAGGGCAGGTCCTGTTACCCGGCAGGAGATATTCTTTTTCGGTTATGTTGACAGCAGTAGTCTTCATCGTATAAGCCTTCTTAAATGGCACATATCCATTCGGGATATTCTTTGTTTAAATCGCCCTCCTTCACTGATAACAGCGATTTGTTTACCGCATCTACCATCTCTCTGGCTTTAACGTCACGGCCACCCAGTCCCACAATGAAGTTTCGTATTACCGCTCTTACGGAACTTCCAT
>JAPLHH010000233.1 GCA_026389735.1 Chloroflexota bacterium
ACATCAACCCCGGCTACTGCACCGGTCTCGCACAGAATCACGGTGCAGCCGGTAGCTGCCTCCTTATTGGTGTAATGTCCCACCTTTAGTCCCGTAACATCGGTTATAGCGTTATACATCGCCCCCCAAAAAAGAAAGCCTTCTCAGCACTGCCGAGAAGGCTCAATAAATACTACCCTTATTTCCCGTCTCGGTCATCGCTGATCCAAGTGGTCCTTATTTTTTTAGTAAACCTGCTCACCGCCATTAAGGTCGATGGCAATAACAATGATAAGGAATTTTGCCCATCGTGTCAATAGGCAAAAGGTCATGTTTGACTGTGAGATTGGTGGTTTGGAGCGGGAGACGGGACTCGAACCCGCGACAGCCTGCTTGGAAGGCAGGAACTCTACCACTGAGTTACTCCCGCGAAAAACAGCTTCATTTTAGACCAAAAAAAACAGCTTCGTCAAAGGGGGGTTCCTGCTTCGTTAAAAAATCTGGCAAAAGAGCGGCATGATATCTTACAGTTAATTGAAGGTTATAGATTATGCGCCAGGGGCAGCAAACACGAAACCAAAGAGTGAGCATGCTAGGGCTATTATCAGACCTATAGGCCACATGGTGTACTCGGCAAAGCAGCCAAACCTTCTGGCAACGAAACGATGTCCAATTTCGTGAAGAACAAAGCCTAAAGAAACGCCGACTATGGACATAAGAGATACAATTACCAAAGTCCGCGGATCAAAAAGAGCACTATAGCCGCCGGAGAGAGCAATGCCAAATGCTAGTGCCAGAAGCAGTGCTGAGATAACCAAGTCTCTTAATTCCTTCGATCTCATTGGCGTGCCACCTCTCAGTTTATCTGGTCTTTCTGTTGCGGGCAAGTGGTATCCGCCCGAAAGCATGTGGATGGTCTCTTCCTGCATGCTTGCAGCTCTTCCGTAAGCTTGAATCATCCGTTGCACAATAGCCTGAAAAGTGTAACGAGAAATATGCCTTACCTTTCTAGGGTGAACGTTAAGATGAAAGTTCTACCTATAGTAACCTCAGCTCCACCATGCTGTACAATAGGCAGAACTGCTAGTTCGTACTTACGGAAGAATTGCCACTTTCTAAATCATAGCGGAAACCGAAATCAATGCCGTCTGAACATTATGTAAGCATGTTAATCCATAATAAATTAAGATCAGCCACTTCGCTACTCTCTTAGCTCAACTCATCGTATTTTGCAGGATTTGTATACCCCATAAAGACGTGTTACACTCTACGTAAACGGAGGTATTTATTATGTTGATTGATGAGATCAGGAAAATTACTAATAAAATTCCCGCGGAGCTGAAAGAAAAGAAGGGGCTCTTTTCATTTGAGCTCATAGTCGCCGAACGAAAGGCCATGCTTTCCAAGAAAAAGCTCACCTATAGTGCAAAATTCCGCCTGGATGAAGTGAAAAAAGAGCTTCGTTTTACGGAGATGTTAAAAGAGGCCGAGTCCGGATTTTCCTCAGGTCTCGACGGTGACATCAGCATGGGCTCTGGGTTCAAGACATGGAAAGGTAAGCAAGGACTGGGGGGCAGGGAAGGCAGCATCAAAGAACAATCCGATCTCTTCGGCAAACGGTATAGCTATACCTTTGACTTCTCCAGCATAAGAACCCAGATAGAGGCAGAAACGATCCGTGCTGGTTATTCCTTCAAATACCATATTACTAGTATCGGTCTATAGGTATCCTGTTACCACCGCATAAACAAGGGGATCTGCGCCCTGCAACCTACTGCAGTAATATCTAACCTAGGGCTCCCCTGCCTTCTGGAATCTATAAACTAGTGCAGCAGGCTTCTGCAGGTCAATTGAGCTCGATAGCACCTATGCCCTGACCTATTACAATCGGGTAATTCTCTATTACAATAACGGACAATCTGATCTGGCAATTGCCGACTTCAACAAGGCAATTCAACTATCGGATGATGTTGACCTGATTGCTGCGGCCAAGGGACCGCATATTAGAAATCCAACGCAGAAAGTGATATAAGGCTTTAGCTTAACCACCACTACTGTTTCCCCCAAAATTCTGACAGGAACCCCAAAAGGCACTTGACAAGCAATTGCAAGTAGCCTATCTTTAGTATAAGGGCATTTGAAGGGCATGCATGGGTTCTGGGGATTCCACAGCACTCCCTGTGCCAAACGGCCTAGTCGGAAAAAATAATTAGGAGTGTAACATGAAAAAAAACTACTACCGAGCAGCAATCCTGGTAATTCTGGCAGTGGCGTCGCTACTGCTGGGCTCACTGGCTGGTTGCGAATGTAGTGCTAGCTCCGCTTCATTGAGCGAAGCCACCATGTGCAAGAACGTCGACGAAGAATATCGCCCCATTGAGAAGACTGACGTCTTTGCCCCCGATACTCCTGAAATCTTCTGCTCGTTCAAGTATTCCTACGCACCTGAGGACACGGAGATTAAAGCACAATTTATTTATGTTCAAGGTGAGGTCCAAGAAGTGACAAATCGTATGATTGCTGAGACTTCTGTCAGGACCCGGGAGAATAGTGGGTATGGTTACTTCTCGTGCCCATCGCCCCCTTATGGATGGACAAGGGGAGACTATGTTGTCAAGCTTTTCGTGGACGGTAAAGAAAAATTGACCGTACCGTTCACAGTCCAAACTGGTACAGCGACAACAGCACAGCCTAGTGGAGTACCCTTAGCCAATATCTTCGAAGAACCGGGATATGGCTACACAATACGATATCCTGCCGACTGGGAATACGAAACAGGACAAAATGGAACTGTAACATTTATGAGCAAACAAGGTGTACAGGCATCAGGCACGCTAGCCATTTTAAACCAAGCGTCCACCAAGATAGGTGGTATATATAAAGACGTTGATGCAGTAATGAACGCCGCGATAAACCAGCAGAAAGACGAAGATGCAGGCGCCATGATTTACGAGGCGGAGCCATTTACTTATATAGTCGAAGGCGGGCAGCAGGTGATAGGCAAAATGGTTACAATGGAATATACCGATCAAGGGCGAAAAGCCCGACGTCAGGTGGCAGTGATTCCCCACAACATCGATGGTGAGTCTTTTCATATTGTGATCTACTACGCACCAGTGGACGTATTTGACGCCAATCATCCAACAGTTCAAGCTATGCTCCAATCGTGGATACTGACAGAATGACAATAAGCGTAACAATTAAAGTGATTAAATGAAAGAGGTGGATTAAAATGACAGGAAAGAGCGCTTCTATTCTGGCACTGGCGACATTGGCAGTGGCGGCGATGCTGCTGGGCTCACTGGCTGGTTGCGAATGTAGTTATAGCTCCGCTTCCTTGAGCGAAGCCACCATGTGCAAGAACATCGACGAACAAAATCGCCCCATTGAGCGGGCTGATGTTTTTCCTCCGGATTTCGATATAATCTATTGCTCCGCTAAGCTTTCTAATGCCCCATCTAACACCAACACCGAAGTTAAGGCACAGTGGTTTGATAACAACAATCAGCAAGTTTTCGAGAAGACCGTAACTACTGAGGAGGGCGGCACAGGTTATATTTATTTTAGCTTAGCGCGTACTGCTACCGCTGCATCGTGGCCAACAGGAAATTATGCTGTCAAGCTTTTCCTGGACGGTAAAGAACAAGTAACCGTGCCATTTAAAATACAGGCGGGCACGAAGTAGTATCTTTACCGAACATTTTCAATGAACCAAAATCGCCTGATGGCACCAAAATCGCCTTTGAGAGCCAAGGCACAATCTATGTTATAACCTGATGGCAGTAACCAGAAGAAACTTGCTGATGGTTGGGCTCCCGCGTGGTCACCAAGATAACATAGCGTATTTAGAAACTGAAGACACCTTCCCAGAGCAAACAACAATGCAATTTCGTTTCTTTCTTACATCAGGACCCGTGAGCTTCTTTTATACCCCACTAGAGAGATAACATTTGTCCAAAAAGTTCAGTGAGGGGACATTTTATGGTTTAAGAAGCGACTAGTCTCTACTTAGTCTTCTCGGATTAACCGAGCTTTCCCAATCTATATGCAGCGATAACTACATCAACCAGATACCAAATTCCCGCGCCTCCGAAAGTTATCAGCTTTAGGACACCCCATCCAATTTGTCCGCGGTAGAAACGATCCACACCAAAACAGCCAGCCAGGAAAGATATTATCAGGATGGTTAACTGGCGTTGCCACTCCTTCTTTGCTTCCATCTCTAGTACCTCCTTTGGTTACTTCAACTGGAAGTGTACCATAACTGACAGGAATCACACAATTGCCTGGAATGTGCAACTAGTAAAATATCGCTGTCAAGGAAATTCACGGGCTCGTTTACGCGCAGTATTTCTAGTAATTTAACTGTGGGTTATAATAGCCAATATTTCGGAATAAGAATTTTGGTGTATAATGGAAACATCTTAGTTAATTCTGATAAACAAGGACGTGTTATGAGTACGCTAAAAAACAAACAATCAAGAGTTAGAAAAAGCCCTGGAAAAGGGGAGTTCCTGCCTGTTGGCCAAAATTTCGTATCTGGATTAGACAAGACCAGCTTTGAAGAGACACCAACTTCTTGGAAGGCAGGAACTCTACCACTGAGTTACTCCCGCTCGAATCACTTTCATTTTAACTGTGGATAAAGCCGTTGTCAAAGAAGCTTTCGTGCTTCAGGTTTGCAGCCTTGCCGCCCAGTAATATGGGGGCTATTGACACGGCTAATACGCTAGCGTATTCTTAATAATTAAATTTAAGCAGAAAGGGGGGCGTATTTCAAATGGCAAAAACTTCAACTGGACTTGATGAGAACGTTGCCGGTTTGCTGTGCTATGTTTTATGGTGGATAAGTGGCCTCGTCTTTTTCCTATTAGAGAAAGATAATAAGTTCATTCGCTTTCACGCTCTGCAATCAATCATTGCCTTCGGTGTCCTGACGCTGGCCGGTATCGTCGTTGGCTGGATAACCTGGATACCTTTTTTCGGGTGGATAATCGGTTTTGCTTTCTGGATACTTTGTCTTGTGGTATGGATAATATGCATGGTCAAGGCTTACCAGGGTGAGAAGTTTAAACTACCCTGGGCTGGTAATCTGGCAGAGAAGAACTTGAAACCGGCTGGTAAATAAGCCGATATTCCTTGGGCCTTACTTTGGCTCCGTATTTTCCCAGGGCAGTCGTTTGCCGTCAGCGGTATAGCGATAGAAGCCTTTGCCGACTTTTCGGCCCAGGCGACCTTCTTTTACCATCTGCTCTATTATGTTGGAGCGAGTCGTCAATTCAGCCGCGCCTAAAGCCTTCCAGGATTTTTCTATAAGGAGATAGGTATCCAGGCCAGCATTGTCAGCGATTTCGAATGGTCCGGCGCCCCAACCGTAACCCAGTCGCATACCTTTATCTACGTCTTCGGGTGTTGTTATCCCTTCAGCAACCAGGTTCAGAGCTGCTCGCCAGGCCGCGGAGTAGACACGGTTCATGACGAAACCGGGGATATCCCGCTTCACCCGAATTGGTGTCTTACCAAGGGATTTAACAAAAGCCACGCCGCGTTCAAAGATATCGTTGGTAGTCTTGTCTCCTTTGATGACTTCTACCAGTCCCATGAGAGGAACTGGCCCGAAGAAATGCAGCCCCAGCACTCTCTCCGGATGTTTGAGCGATGGGGTAAAGCGGCTC
>JAPLHH010000282.1 GCA_026389735.1 Chloroflexota bacterium
AGCCATCCGGCCTTTGAATTGGGTCCTGTAAGACGTTGTAGTAATATGTCCGGAATAAACGTCTGGAGCCACTTAGTTTACTGGCAAACTCGGCAAAGTTGAGGTCATAGCGTCTGAAGTTGCTTCGTAGAGAGTGATACAGATTGCTCCCATCTATGAAAATTGCTACTCTATCTTCCATAACCTTCTCCTTATTATACATTAAAGCCGCCCAGTTCCCGAAAGAATACAAATCCATTGTAACAGAATATGGTATCAATTCAAGCCTTAAAGTATGTCAATGGTAAGCCATAGTCTATGTTTCTGTGCTCCGACGGGAAAGAGCGATGCTCCTCAACCGTTGCGCCTGAGTGAGTAACTTCTTCCTCAATCTGATGTTCTCCGGAGTCACTTCAACCAGTTCATCCTTATTGATAAAATCAATGGCTTGCTCCAAGCTCAGCTTAACGGGAGGAGTCAGCTTGACGGCAATGTCGGATGTCGACGAGCGTATATTGGTCTTCTGCTTTTCCTTGCATACGTTGATGGCTATGTCCCGTGGCCGCGGATTTTGCCCGACTATCATACCTTCATAGACTGGTGTATTGGGTTCAATGAAGGTGAGTCCTCGCCCCTGAGCATTATTTAGGCCATAGGTAACAGCGATGCCTCGTTCCGAGGCTACCAGTACCCCATTACGAGTTGAAGTTATATCTCCATGCCAGGCCTCATAGCCAAGAAAATTGGTATTCATGACACCCTCACCTCGGGTAGCCGTAAGGAAGGCACTGCGGAAACCGATGAGTCCTTTCGTCGGCACACGGAATTCTAAGTGCACATTACCATGGCCATCGTTGCGCATATCCGTAAGCTGAGCTTGCCGCTTGCTCAGCATCTCGGTCAAAACTCCAATATATCCCTCTTTGGTATCAAGGGTAAGAACCTCCATGGGTTCCATAAGCTTCCCTTCCATTACTTTGGAAATAGCTTCCGGTTTGGAGACTTCAAATTCGTAGCCCTCCCGGCGCATGGTTTCAATCAGAATAGCCAAGTGTAGCTCCCCCCTCCCTTTTACCAGGAAGGTGTCCGGGCTATCCGTATCCTGGACCCTGAGACTAAGATTAGTCTCCAATTCTCTATAGAGCCGCTCCCGTAGCTGGCGCGTGGTGCTAAAGCGCCCCTCGCGACCGGCGAACGGTGAGGTGTTTACTCCAAAGGTCATCTCTACCGTAGGTTCACCAATTTCTATTCGCGGTAGAGCTTCAGGCTGCTCCGGGCTGGCAATGGTATCTCCAATATTGACTATTTCGATTCCGGTTACGGCTACTATGTCGCCTGCCTCGGCTTCGGCTACCTCCAAGCGCTTGAGACCGAGATACGTAAACACTTCACTAATCTCATAATGAGCGATGCTACCATCAGCACTCATACTAACTACCGGGTCGTGGGGAGCAACTTTGCCCCTCCAGATTCTACCAATAGCTATTTTACCCTTGTGGCTATCGTAGTCTAGATTGGAAACCAGCATTTGAAATGGCCCGCTTTCAATTTGCGGCGGCGGTACTTTTTCTAAGATACATTCGAAGAGAGGAGTGACGTCTTTGCCTTTCATATCCGGTTCTGTTACGGCTATACCTTCCCTGGCACTGGCATATAGTACCGGGAAATCAAGCTGGTCAGCACTGGTAGCTAATTCTAAGAATAGGTCCTGGGTGAATCCAAGCACCTCCGATACCCGTGAATTTTCCCTGTCTATTTTGTTAATAACCACAATGGGCTTTAGGCCCCTTTCCAGAGCTTTGCGGAGCACAAACTTGGTCTGGGGCATGGGACCTTCTATCGAGTCCACTAAGAGCAGGCAGCCGTCCGCCATACTTATGACGCGCTCCACCTCTCCGCTGAAATCGGCATGGCCGGGAGTATCAATGATATTGATTTTGACTCCCCGGTAAACTACGGCGGTATTTTTGGCCATGATAGTAATGCCTTTTTCACGCTCCAGGACGCCCTGGTCCATTATTAACTCGCCTACCGCCTGGTTATCCCGGAACACCCGACTTTGCTTAAGCAGGGCATCTACCAGAGTAGTTTTACCATGGTCAACATGGGCGATAATAGCTATATTCCTTATGTCCCAGCGATAATTCATATATTTAGCTAAACTTCTCCTCTATTTATTCTCATCGTAGCCTATCCTCGTCAGACCTGCTCGTCCCCTTCATATCAATCGCCACAACAGGCAGTTCTGTCTCCGGGAAGTGCAAATGGTGATACATAGTCTTAGCAAGGAGGACGTAGATAATTGGCTTACTTAGCTTCGCTGTTGATGGCTATTGCAACAGGTGAACCGCGACTGTATCGTCTCTAGTCTCCGGCAACATAGACAGCGTCTTGCCTCACTGGCGAAGCCTGTATTAGTGAGGAATTCCTGCTCGAAAGCGGTGAAGGCGAAAGTAGTTCCCAAGCCAAAACATTAAATTTTCTTGTCCTGAAAGTTTGCTGGACGACCTTATCTTGTGGATAACTGTAGCTAAAATATACTCTATACAGAGCTTCTTGTCAAAACGGTGGCTACAAGGTAGTGACACCTCGCCCCCTTAGTCCCCCTCTCCTTTTCGTATCGTGGTTTAACAATTTGGCTTTTTGTTATATCACAGCACCAAGAGAGCGCTATTCCTTGGTGTAATGACATCAACTGTATACCACTGGCATTGCTTAATCATGACGTTTTGACAAGGCCACAAAGAAAGAATATTCT
>JAPLHH010000228.1 GCA_026389735.1 Chloroflexota bacterium
GCGTAGTTCCCGGCTCAGTCATTGATTGCCCTCGACCTGTTCGATGTTCCATCGTAGCCGATGGATATAGTTTAGCACAAGAACTCCCCTTTACTATTCACGTGCTCTTCGCCATTTGTCCAACATTCCAAGCTTCTGTTACATTCAGCCAACTACTATTTCAATAACTCTAACTCAAAGAGTGGTATACTTATTTGGGGCAGGTTAATACTATGATGGTAAAACATCTGTGCCACCGGCCTCATTACAGAGAACAAATGAATAGCACAAACAGTCATAGGTACCGGTATCAAAGTAGGCAAGGAATGCAAAACAATAAAGATTTGTCATGGCCTACACTCCAATATGAAAGCGATGAGGACCTGTCTCCACATCAAATGCAAAACGCTGAATCAGAAGTGACAGATACTCCTTCCACTTCTATGGTTCATCCGGAGAACGAATTGGAATTTGAAGAGGAAACCGAACCCGGTCACCCCTGGCATGAGGTGGAACATGTTGAGAGTAGTAAATCTGAACAGGCAGAAGATTTAGAGCCCAAAATGCCGCTAGACCGACTGGAGGAGCACGATGCATTGGATGACCCACTTCGTATCTATCTCAAGGAGATTGGTAGAGTGCACCTTCTCACAGCTGAGGATGAAAAAGTCCTGGCTAAAAAAGTGGAGGAGGGTAGACACATCAGCGACATTAAACAAGAGTGGCTGCAAAAATACGGGGCACTTCCTTCGGCAACTGAAATAGCCCTTACCATGCTCAAGGAAGTGGGGCAGGCTTCGGCTATTATCCACATCCTCCAAACGCTGCTTGGTTTAACCCCTACAACCAACTTCGTCCAGTCCATCTCCAACCCTAAATTGCTAGATAGCATTGATGGTGAGATAGGCCAGCAACTAATCCAGGCTATAGCTCATCAGATAAGTAAGCCCATACCTGAAACAGAACAGTTTCTCATCAATTTGTCAATATACATTTGTCTATTACCAGAGGAAGTCTTTAATATTATTAAAGCTAGTGTCTCTCTGGCTAACATAGAGAACCTGGTAACAAATCCAACTTTCATTAATTCCATGCGGGTTTATGAAAATCAATACAAGGCTTACTGGAATCATATTGAGAATAAGGCGGAAAAAGCAAAAGCACATCTAATTGAAGCCAATCTACGCTTGGTGGTCAGCGTAGCTAAAAAATATATTGGGCGCGGGATGGAGCTTCTCGACCTGATTCAGGAAGGGAATATCGGTCTAACCAGAGCAGTGGAGAAATTCGACTACCATAAAGGCTACAAATTCAGCACCTATGCCTTCTGGTGGATCCGTCAGGGTATCACCCGATCCCTAGCTGATAAGACTCGTACTATCCGTATCCCGGTTCACATGGTTGAGGTTAGTAACAAACTGCTGAGGGTACAGAGCCGTCTGACTCAGGCATACGGGATGCAGCCTACCTACAAAGAAATTGGACGAGAAATGGAAATACCTCCGGAAAGGGTTGCGAAAATATTTAAGATGATACAGTTACCAATATCCTTAGAGTCCCCTATTGGTGATGAAGGGGATTCCCACCTCTGTGATTTTATTGAGGACTGTAATGCTTTGCAACCGGCTGATGCCGCATACAATCAACTACTCAAGGAGCAGATTGAAGACGTGCTTTCCACTATCAGCCCTCGTGAGCATCGAATAATC
>JAPLHH010000191.1 GCA_026389735.1 Chloroflexota bacterium
ATTCAGGAGTTAGTGGATGAAAGAAGTCGTTGTCTTAAGCGGTAAAGGAGGCACCGGGAAGACCAGCATCGTCGGTTCCTTTGCGGCACTGGCGAAGAGCAAAGTGCTGGTTGACTGCGATGTCGATGCCGCTGACCTTCATCTGCTGCTCCAGCCGGCGATGCGCGAGAAAAATGAATTCTGGAGCGGGCAAGTAGCTGAAATTAACGAAGATAAATGCACTCAATGTGGCTTATGCCAGGAACTATGCCGTTTCAAAGCAATCGTGGACTTTCGAGTTGACCTTGTATCTTGCGAGGGGTGCGGTTTTTGTGCTCATATATGTCCTGCAGGAGCTATTACGATGAGGGAAAATTTGGCAGGACAATGGTTTATCTCTGATACCAGGTACGGAGACATGGTGCATGCACGTCTGGGAATTGCCCAGGAGAATTCCGGCAAGCTGGTGGCGCTGGTCAGGCAGAAAGCCAGGGAACTGGCGGAAAAGCAGGGGGCTGAACACATTATCAGCGATGGCCCGCCGGGTATAGGCTGTCCCGTTATCTCTTCCCTTTCCGGAGCCAGCCTGGCTCTTCTGGTAACCGAACCAACACTTTCGGGGATACATGACCTGGAGCGAGTCAGCGACGTTTGCCATCACTTCGGGGTTCCGGCGATGGTTTGCATTAACAAGTACGACATAAACGAAATCAATGCTGATAAAATTGAGAGCTACTGCCTTAACCAGGGAATAGAGACGGTCGCTCGGATTCCCTTCGATAATGCGGTGACCGAGGCTATGGTACAAGGTGTACCGGTGGTGGAATATACCCATAACGGCGTTTCTCATAAGATAGAAGCACTTTGGGAGAAAATCGAACAATCGCTGAAAGAGTAAGGAGATTGAATGCCAATTTACGATTATAAATGCCATGTTTGCGGAAAAGTGTCCGAGTTTTTAACGTCCGGTTCCAATGATAACAGTACACCGGCCTGCCCCGATTGCGGCAACCAGAATCTGGAAAGACTGCTATCCACTCCCGCGATATTAAGGAGTGCTATAAAGTCGGGCGCTACGTGCTGTGGACGGGAAGAACGGTGTGAGAAACCGCCATGCTCTACCGGTGAGCGGTGCCGCAGACATTAACATACTCGAAGCGGAGGAAATATGGAGTCTTTTGACCTCGAACCAAGGTATTCAACTAACGAAATATCGGGTAAATGTCTTAAATGCCTGAGTGAGCAAGAATTGAACAGCTGCCTTATGCAGTTACTGCGGGAAGAGGGAATCAATAAAGATGTCCAGAGCAAATATGAGGCTCTGTTAACCTTCCTGCAATCGCCTGAGTCACAACGACTTCGTGAAGAATCGGAGAGATACCTGGCCGAGGGGAAACAGGTATCGGTAAGGATTTCTATTAATGAAGGTCAGCCTAAATACGAGTTAATAATAAAGTAAAGGAGTAGAGTAGTTATGAAAATTGCTACCATATCTGAAGATGGAACCACTATCAGCCAGCACTTCGGCAGGGCGCCGCTGTACGTGGTGGTCACAGTAGAAAACGGCAAGATCGTGAGCAAGGAAAGCAGAGACAAGGCAGGGCACCATACTTTTTCTGCTAACCAGCATCCGGAGACTGCGCCCGGGGAACGGCACGGGTATGACGCCGGTGCGCAATCAAGGCATGCCACCATGGCTCAAAGTATTGATGACTGTAAAGTGCTCATCGCCGGGGGTATGGGCTGGGGCGCTTACGATAGCCTGAAGAGCCGCGGTATTGAAACGGTAGTCACCGACATTGACGATATTGAGAAAGCGGTTAATCTCTATCTTCAGGGTAAATTACCCAACCTCATGGAGAGACTGCATTAAGCCATATTAAACCAGAAAGATTTTAAAGGAGACTCATGCCAACACAAGAAGAAGTGAAGGCTGTTCTGGATACAGTGCTGGTTCCCGGAGTCATGCGGAGCCTGGTCAAGATGAACCTGGTCAGAGATGTCAGCGTGGCCAACGGCAAAGTAGATGTTACTATTGCCACAGCGGCATTGATGAAAGGCGCCCAGGACTGGATAAAAGACAAGGTAAAAGA
>JAPLHH010000134.1 GCA_026389735.1 Chloroflexota bacterium
AAGCGGTATTGCGTGCTTGGGTCATTGGGGTCGTTGACCTCGTTCGGGGCACTGGCCCTAAGCGTGTAGCCTTCCTTATACCAGCCAGTGCCTGATATTTGGCCGGCTTTGGAAGGCTCGGTTTTGAGTTCGACAGAATACTCAGGGTAATAGGGAAAGGTAGCGTCAGGTGAAGATTCACTAACTGTTATTCTATCCACCTCGGCTTTGAACCTGACACTGGAATCGGTCGGATGTTGGACAATTGGGTCTACGCTTACCGACCGGCTTACGCCGATATCGAGGCTGAGTTTCGTAGACTCGCCGCCCCGCAGCGTAGCCAATGGGCTTCCCGACACATATACCTTTGTCTCGCCGACTTTTAGCCCGCTGCCGATGGTGATGGTAGCTTCATAGCCGCCCTTTTCCACTGTGATGCTCAAGCTCTGCTGACCAGTGATTGGCGGTGACGAGCTATCGCTGACGCTGACCATGAAGCTATAGCTACCGACTGTACCTTTGGCTGGAACACCTGAGATGTATCCGGTGCTTCCATGCAAGGTTAGCCCTGTGGGTAATGTACCGCTGACGATAGACCAGGTATATGGCGTTGTACCGCCGCTGACTCTTATCGTGTCAGTATAGGTTTCAACCTCCTTTGCCAGTGCCAAGGTGGTTGTAAGGAACCTCAGAGGGGGTTGAGTGACATTGATGAAGAAACTCTGTTGGGCAGTAACCGGTGAGCTGTCGATGACCTGGACGGTAGAGTTGAAAGAGCCGGCTGTAGTAAGTGTACCAGAGACACTTAGTGTAGTTGCCGAGGCTGTGTAAGTCAATGTCGGTGGTAGTCCAACAATGGTCAACGAGGTATATGGTGGAGTTCCACCAGAAACCGTTACAGTAAAATTGTAGGTACTGCCTACCTGGCCCGGCGGTAGAGGTGAAGGAAAAGATGAAATGACTATTGGTGGTGCTGCCTGGACAGGACTGGCAAAGAGGAGAAAAGCGCTGGAGATGGTGAGCAGGCAAATCAGCGTTAGGCAAAGCCCTTGACCGATGCCCCATCTTAGGGAGCGGCGTTTATTAAGGCGGATAGATTTCATATACTTACGTCTATTATAGTAGCCCAACCGCTATTTGTCGATATCCAGTAGCTGACCTTGTGACGGCGGAGGCAGAAAACAGGCAGCTGAAAAAACGATGAATTGTTCAGTTTCTTTCTGACTAATGGGATTATCCTCTAAAGGTTCGGGTGTTGACGGAGGCTTATTCGCTACCCGGAATGCCCTGTTTCTGACCTTCTCCAATCACTCTTCTGCGAGCGGTATAACGTTTATGTGTCCACAAACCACTGAAAAAGCTCCGGTTTAGGAGATACCGATTATCGGCTACATTCAAGAGATCCTTGGATGCTCCACTCTCGAAGTAGGCCACCTCGACATGCTTACCCATGTTCTTTACAGCTTGAAGAGCATAGGCAAAATCAGAGTCACCGCTCACAAGCACTGCCACATCATAGAAGTCGTTCCAGGCAAAATATAGCAGGTCTGTAGCCAACATAATATCTATACCCTTCTCGACAGGGATACCCTGTGCCACTTTGGTACCCCCTAGTCGAACCTCTAGATATGGCGTCTTGCGCAGGTTATCAAGGAATTCCTGTTGCTCTCTATAGCTATCAGGCCTTTGAGTCGGGTCCTGTAAGACATTGTAGTAATATGTTCGGAATAAGCGCCTGGAACCACATAGCGTGCTGGCAAATTCAGCGAAGTTGAGGTTGTGGCGTCCAAAGTTGTTTCGTAGACCATGGTATAGATTGCTTCCATCTATGAAGATCGCGACTCTATCGTCCATAACATTCCCCCTCTAGACCTGCCAATAGTCTTTGATGGTTGACATTATACCATCGTCTATGGCAGACGTATATAACGCAATCTGGCATATGCGGACGGCTAGCTTTCTGAAATGACGTAATTGGCCGTCTTTTGGAAATAGGCCTCGTACTCTGTCTTCCCGGTGGCTATGCCCAACAACCTTACCGAACTCAAGAACATGAAAAGCGAATGAAAACAGATGAAATGTGTCTTTTCATCCATCTACCACGGCAATTTCCGCGCTGCTTAGGATTGACAGGTATCTACATGTCATGCTATTCTACCCTCTCATAACAACAGTGCGGAGTGTCTACGCTTATGGAATCGGAGCAAATGGATAATCAGGCACCGGTAGAGGAATTGAGGCTTGCCCTCAATGTACCCAATATTATAACCGCAGTGCGTGTAGTTATGGCTGGTATCATTGCCTGGCTCTTGTGGCAAGGAGAATTCCTGGCGGCGGGCATTCTAATTCTTATTGCCGCGTCTACTGACGGACTAGACGGCTTATTGGCCCGCAGACTTGGGCAGTCAAGCCTGGGTGGGTCACTTTTTGATCTGGTGGCCGACGAGATGCTCTTTATGCCGAGCCTGATTTTAGCCATAGCCGCGGGGCTGTTTTCAAGGGCAGACAACCTAATGCCCTTCAATCCCTATCCATACGCGGTGCTTGCGCTTGCCGGAGGAGTTGCGGTACTTGCGGGCGTGGGCACATATCTTTGGAAACGCCGGAGTCGCACCTTGGAGTTTCCTACTCCCACAGGGGTGGCCAAGGTTAACTTCTGGTTTTGGCTGGCGCCACTGGTGGTAGCCGTTTTTGGTATTGGCCCTGACTGGGTGCTTGCTGCCCTGATGTATCTGGCAATTATCTCGACCTTGCTCACATTCTATTCCTATCTTAAGAAGGGCAGCTATGTTTTTACTGACTGACCCTGTCCCCGGTCTTGCTTGCCACATTATCGACCTCTCTGTGTGTTCTACGAGTTCCCCCATATTCGCGAGCTGACCTTGTGTGTTGGCCGAGGCAGAAAACGGGCAGTTGCACAAAATGATGGAATGTTTAATACACAGTAAGTCAATCTAGCCATACGACACGATCGATTACCCCAAAACCCTAACCAATTGACAATTATTGCACTCAAGGCCTAAGATTAGAATCGGTTTCGGCGTAGTGCATCGGTGAGGATATGCATGGCAAGTTGTGCTTCACTTCATAATCAGAAACCTGTCCACCAAGCCGCTAGGGAAATGTTCTACTATTTATGCCGGTTTCGCCGTTATCCACAATACGATAAGGTTGAGCCAGAGGAGCCTGATAGAATAACTGACCAAGATAGGCGACTAGCCAACAAACTCGCAGCTCGCATGGGAAAGAGAGTCTGGGAGCCCTTAATTGGTCAGAGTATTTCTGCAATTGAAGCCAATTGGAACCTGCTTGGCATGACAGACCGGCAATGGCTCTATTGCGCTCAAGTAACTAGTGAGGTCTTGAGCCCCCTTTTTGTCGGCAGAGTAGGAGTGGCTCGATTGACTAAGGCTCTTCATAGAAAAAGGCCAAACTTCATGCCTATTTGTGACAGTGTGTTGGTTGCAGCATTGCAAGTTAAATCTAGCGATAAGGCTACTACGGTAGTTCAGTGCATGGAAGGACTGCGTAAGGTAGGACAGGCGAGTTCGCCTGTGTTAACCAGCCTACGAAACCTGTCTATGGACAAGGGGATGGAAATGACTGAGTTAAGGATACTGGAGCTCCTATACTGGGTAATTTTTGGTCCTTTTGGGACGCCACAGCAAAGGGATAGCTTCCGCTCAAAGTGCCAAGCCCTTAGGGCAAGCGGGGAATGCTTAGCAGATACGCAAAAAAGTCCTTGTGTCTAGAAAGAAGCCAATTGCCAGATCGATGGTAAGCCTTGCCTAAGCTGGTGTGTCCGTGACAAGTGTCAACTTTTTATTGGATAGTAAAGTGCTTTTCACAAATTGGCTATTTGTTACCTGCCCTCACCCATTAAGTACGGCCATTACCGATTTGTTGTGGTTCTTTGTTTGCAGCATGGCGTGCTTTAGAGCGTTGATCTTGTGTAAGCAATCGCTTACGCAACCTGATGTTTTTAGGTGTCACCTCAATAAGTTCGTCATCGCTGATCATGCCCAGAGCTTCTTCAAGGCTAAATTTCAATGGTGGCGTCAACTTAATAGCAAAATCGGATGTAGAAGCACGGACGTTGGTTTGTTTTTTCTCTTTGGCAACGTTGACTGCCAGGTCACTTCCCCGGGAATTCATCCCCACTATCATACCTCCGTACACTGTTGTGCCCGGCTCAATGAATGTTATACCTCTTCCCTGGGCATTGTTTAACCCGTAGGTAACAGCAGTACCATTTTCAGAAGCTACCAGCATTCCACTACGGGTTGAAACGATATCTCCATACCATAGTTCATATCCCAAGAATAATGTGCTCATAATGCCCTCACCCCGAGTGACAGTCAAAAATTTGCTGCGGAAACCGATCAGGCCACGCGTGGGGATGTGAAATTCCAGGCGTACGTTACCTTCGCCATCGTTATACATATTAGTGAGCTTAGCCTGGCGCTTGCTTAAAATTTCCGTGACAGCACCTATATATTCTGCACGCGTATCGATGGTGACAGATTCTACGGGTTCCATAAGCTTGCCATCGATTTCTTTAGTTATAACTTCAGGCTTTGAAATTTCAAACTCGTAATCCTGGCGGCGCATAGTCTCAATAAGTATTGCTAGATGTAGCTCTCCTCTGCCAGCTACAAAGAAAACATCAGGGGTTTCGGTATCTTGAACCCTTAGGCTGAGATTTGTTTCAAGTTCCCGGTAAAGCCTTTCCCGGAGTTGCCTTGAGGTACAATATTTTCCCTCTCTGCCGGCGAACGGTGAAGTATTCACGCCGAACATCATTTTTAATGTAGGTTCACCTATCTCTATACGAGGTAGGGCATCTGGCTGGTCGGGGCTGGTTACGGTATCTCCGATGCTTACTGTTTCCACGCCGGTTATAGCAACAATATCGCCTGCGGTTGCCTCCTCTACTTCCGGACGATCGATGCCCATAAAGGTGAATACCTCGCTCACTTCATAGTTCTTCGTGCTGCCATCCCCCCCAATAACAGTGACCTTATCATGTGGTCTAACGCTTCCGCGGTAAATTTTGCCAATGGCAAGCTTGCCTTTGTAGCTGTTATAGTCCAGGTTAGATACCAGCATCTGGAAAGGGCCGGACTCAATGCTAGGCGGCGGAACCTTGTGGAGTATAGATTCAAACAATGGGATAAGGTCTTCACCTTCTTTCCCCGGGTCAATGGAAGCCGTGCCGTTTCTGGCGCTTGTGTACAGTATGGGAAAATCGAGCTGGTCTGCGTTAGTGGCTAATTCTAGAAAGAGGTCCTGAGTCTGATGAACCACCTCGGGTATCCTGGAATTTTCCCTGTCTATTTTATTAATGACCACAATCGGTTTCAGTCCCTTATCAAGCGCATGTTTTAGCACAAACCTGGTCTGGGGCATAGGCCCATCAACGGAATCAACCAGCAGCAGACAGCCATCTGCCATATTCATGACTCGCTCTACTTCTCCACTGAAATCAGCATGGCCCGGAGTATCTATGATATTTATCTTTACACCGCGGTAGATTACCGCTGCGTTCTTGGCGAGAATGGTAATACCTTTTTCCCGTTCCAGGGCATTCCTGTCAAGTATCAAATTACCCACCTGCTGGTTATCACGGAAGACTTTACTTTGTTTTAGCATCATATCAACCAGGCTCGTCTTGCCGTGATCTACATGGGCGATTATGACTATGTTTCTTAAATCGTCTCGATAACTCAAGCTAATTCTCGTTTCTCCGCATTGTACAGGCTTATCAACATAGCTATTTTAGAGTATTTTACACGGCGAAAGCCAATTTAGCTCCTGAATTGCCGGTGTTTTACCCGGTGCTTAACAGGTGGTTGGCTGCCTTAATTCAATTTCTGGAATTCTGGGCAGGCGGCGAATCGGTAATTGCAGCGTCTTTGCGAAGTGGAATTTCCTTTTCGGCCACAAGTGGTAAAATATAAGCCAGGTTCGACATTGTAAGCTGCCACACCTTTAGTTGCGGGAGACGATGGTTTGTTACTCGAATTAAGAGTCAAGGGTCTGGGAATTATTGAGAGCATAGACTGGAACCTGAGAAGCGGGTTGAATGTTATTACCGGCGAGACAGGGGCGGGCAAATCATTGGTCATTGATGCCGTCGAGACGCTATTGGAAGGGAAGGTGGGTGAGGAAGTTATCCGCCATGGAAGCGACGAAGCCCGAGTTGAAGGTGTTTTCACATTGCCTGATAATGAAAGCCTGCCACAGCTCAGAGAACTCTTAGCCGAAAAGGGCTTGAAATCCGATGAGGAGAACTTGGTTATCAGTTGCGAATTTAGAAGACAGGGGCGCAGTATTGTCCGGGTTAACGGGCATGCGGTGACCAGAGGGCTGCTACACCAAATCGGGCGACTACTAATCGATATTCACGGCCAAAGTGAACACCTATCTCTCCTCGATACGAAGTACCATCTGGATTTCCTTGATGCCTATGGCCATACCATGGACTTGCGGTACAGCTTCAGCGCCAAAGTAACAGAGCTTTACAAATTGGAACAGGAGCTCAAGGCACTGGTTGAAGAGGAGAAAGAT
>JAPLHH010000183.1 GCA_026389735.1 Chloroflexota bacterium
CCCTTGTTGTTGGTCTCCCAGGAGAAGGGCTCGAACCAACCTTCGGGACGAATGTAATGCCCTGATACTAGCACACGCAGCTGCTCGCCCTTGTGCCAAATCCTGCTGTGCGGCCATATCTCAATATCCACGGGAACAATTTCGCCAGGCTTCAGCTTTTCTTCCTTGCGATGGGCCTGGACTGGCTGAAAATCTGTAGACAGCTTCTCATCCAGCTCGCGATGCGATACTCTCATCTTTCCCCATGCACCCGGATGGGGCTCTCCCAATACGTTCACCGGGAGCCAGCTTCCGTCTTGATCCAGCTTCTGGATCGCAACAAACAAATCCATATCATCATTTCCATCGGCCTCAACCCACAGGTGGAGCTTCATGAAACCGGTAATCTCCGTGTCTTCCTCAAAGGTGATGTCGAAGGTTGTCGACCCTGTCTCGCCCTCATAGCTGACCTTTGATGCCTTGGCAACCGCTTCAGAGGAGAGTGCTCCCCTGGCGGCATCGACATAGAGTTTCTTATATTGAGTTCTGGCAAGAGGAAACTCCTTTTCCGGACGATTGGTCTGATAGTCATAATCGTAGGCATCCATGACTTCAAGGCGGACCCTCGGGGTGAGCTCCCACCCATTGCGAACATCCTTAAGATAGCGGTCAAAGAACAGTTTCAGACCTTCCAGGCTGGCGGTGGAATACGTATCGGGCCACTCAAACTCCCTGTGTGCGCGGAGCCACTTCTTTGTTGAGCGGATTCTCCTGAAGCCTTCCATGGAACCGCGCAGATGAAAATGGTTCCAACATACCGTGGTATAGACCGGGATCTTAATCCTTTCCCATTTCGGAATCTTGTCTTCCCAATAGGCGTTCATGAAAGGATACTTCTGGGCCATAGCAACCATGTCGTCGACATATGCCAGTCCCACTAAGGAACCTACAATAAAGTTGCAGAAGCCCAGCGCCGGAATGCCTCCCTCAAAAAGCGACTCGCGATAAAGCTCTCCGGTACCTTCCCATGGAGCGATACAGGCAAGGTGAGGCGGCTGCTCTGCGGCGATTCGCCACTGGGGCATGGCCACACCTGAGTTGCCGGCCATGCCGACCTTGCCATTGCACCAATACTGGGTTGCCAGCCATTCGATAAAGTCATAGCCGTCACGTCCATCCTGCGTGCCAAACATACATATATCGCCCTGCGAATGGCCGCAGCCGCGGGGGTCAACGTTGGCGACCGCATATCCATGACGGCACCAAAAACCCGGATCGGGAGATTCGAACTTGGCCATGCGGGAAATCGTTCCTGGTGGAACTCCGATAACCTGCCATTCGTCAAAGCCATCGCCCGGACGCTTGCCGAAATAACTCCATGAAACGATGGCAGGAATATTTGTCTCCCCGACGGGACGGTAGATGTCGGTATATATAATAGTGCCGTCGCGCATGGTCACGGCGACATCCTGCTCGCAGATGATGCCGTCTTCCGCAAGATAGGTGCGCGGGTTGAAGGGAGGGCAAAATCCAAATCCTGCTCCTTCCAAGGATTTTTCGTCCAATCCGTCCACGGATTCCTTCGTCGATTTTATAACTTCCACCGGAGCCGGCCTTCTTGTTTCCCTGTAGATGGCCTCGATCTCCTCGTTGCCGAACATTTCTTTTTTTCTCTTCGTTTTAGCCATGATCATCCTCCTTATGTGTATTTTTAAAGACGATTGCCTTTTTCTATTTTAAAATGAGATTCCTGAATCCTGTTCTTATCAGCCCCCGCAAAGCTTGGCGACAAATTCAGCGGCCTCGCCCAGGGTCTTTTTCCTCCTGAACTCCATGAAATTGATCTGCACGTCAAAGGCATCCTCTAAAATTGCTATTATCTGAACGAAATTTACCGATTTAGCTTTGAGGTCCTCTACAAACCTCGTGTCAGCACTCAATTCGCCGGGGTCCTTTTTGAAAACTTCCGCGGCTCGCTGAATGATTTTCTCCAATATCTCATCTCTTAATCCCATTGCTCTTCTGCTCCTTTGCTACTCTAGATTTGGGTTTCTGAGGATACCCGAAAACCTTAAAACTCTATCTATTTTTTAAGACCGGTCCATACAGGTACCCCGTTATATATCTTGGGCTGTTCCTGACCGGTAAGTACCCTGAGGGCACCGGCGGCCAGAGCTTCCATCTCGAACTCACCGGCATACACCTTGACCGGAGCGATGTATTTCACCATATCGGTGATCTTTTCTACCAGATAGGAGTCATTGGCGATGCCTCCGGTCAGTAGAATTGCATCGACATCACCCTTTAAAACCGTTGCATATGCACCGATGTTCTTGCCAATCTGGTAAATCATAGCATCGTAGATGAGCTTTGCATAAGTATCGCCGTTTTTGATGCGTTCCAGCACCTCGCGAACTTCCGAGGTGCCAAGATGGTCGACCAGCCCCCCTGTCTTGGTTATGCGGTCATACATCTCTCTCTCAGTATATTTCCCCGAATAACACATCTTGATTATGGCAACGGCCGGTATCGAACCTGCACGGGTGGGAGCCATGGGACCATCGCCGTTTATGACGTCATTTGAATCAATCATACGGCCCTTCCTGTGAGCCGTGACCGATACGCCACCTCCAATATGGGATATTATCAGATTCAGTTCTTCATACCGCTTGCCCAAAGATGTAGCATAGCGTATACCGACCTCCTTCTGGTTGAGCGGGTGGCCCCTGCTCTCGCGGGCAACATCAGAGAGTCCGCTGACCCGTGAAACAAGGTCAAACTCATCGACGTCGGGAGGATTGACGACGAAGGCTTTTCCACCATAGGTAGTTGCGAAGTCGTAGGCCAGCTGGCTGCCGAGCGTGGCGGGGTGTTTCACGGTAAAGCCTATTCGGGCATGATGCAGCAAGGTCTCGTTTATGGTATATGTTCCGCCTTCCAGGCTGACCAGACCGCCGCCGCGTCCGACAAAGGCATCTACCCCTTCAAGGGAGATGTTGGCTTTGGCCAGTTCACTCAGTATGGTCTCCTTCCGATATGGGAACTGATCGCTTATCTCGCGGAACTCCTTGAGTTTTGCCGCGTCATGGGAGACATTGGCGGCAAAGAGCTCTCTATCGTTTTCAAAGAGGGCTATCTTTGTTGAGGTGGAGCCGGGATTTATTGTAAAAATCCTGTATTTCTTATCCATAACAGTTACCCCCCCCCTTTACGAAAACAGGTGCGTGCTAGTGCACGTATTTGCAAGACTAATAACCGGTACGCAAAGCCCTGAACCTCCCTTTAGCGGGCCTGCAAACAGTTTATTTATTCTGTGCGCGTACTGCCACCATAGTGATGGCTCCGACTATCTCCTCGACGGGCGCTCCCCGGGACAGGTCGCTTACCGGCTTGGCAAAACCTTGCAGCATCGGCCCGTAAGCAACGCCATTGGCAAAACGCTGGATAAGCTTAATGCCTATATTACCGGCATTAAGATCCGGGAAGATAAGGATGTTGGCCCTGCCGGCTACGGGGCTGTCTCCCGGCACCTTCTTGGCTGCCACCTCTGGTACGATGGCGGAATCCAACTGAAGCTCGCCGTCTATTAGCAAATCCGGCCTGCGCTCATGCACTATCTCAAGAGCCTTCACCACCTTGTCGACACGCTCATGACTGGCGCTGCCCTTTGTTGAGAAAGACAACAAGGCGACACGCGGCTCCCAGCCCATGAGACTGCGCACGGTGTCGGCCGTCGAGATGGCTATGTCGGCCAGCTCATTTGGTTCAGGTGCCGGACAAACAGCGCAGTCGGCAATCACCAACAGGTTGCCTTCCGGACCCTCATATCCCGGTATCGACACAATGCCCATGCTTGAGACGGTCGAGATGCCTTCCTGCAGTCCGATTATCATCTCACTGGCCATGACGACCTCTCCTGTCGTATGGCTCAGCCCCGCCACCATACAGTCCGCCTCGCCTAATCGCACCATCATGGCTGCGAAATTAAGTGGGTCTTTCAACATGCGCTTGACAGCGGAAGCCGGAAAGTCCGGATCGATCTTTGCATACTCACTTACGAAATGCTCGATCTTTTCCTGGTCGGTGTGGTCGACTACCGTGATACCGTCAAGGGATACCCCGATGCTTCCCGCAAGTGCGGATACGGTCTCAGGCTTCCCAACGAGCATGGGGTAGGCTATGCCCATATCCCGCACCTGACGCGCCGCGTGCAGTATCTTCTCCTCGCCGGCTTCCGGCAACACGACCCTTTGGGGATTAGCCTTGGCCTTAAGCTGCAATTGCTTCATTACATTCGTACTCATATCACTCTCTCATTTTTAATATATAGTAAGCATCCTCATTCTCACGCGGTCGCTTGTATGTCCCGGCACCTCCTCTCTATTATGCTATGAAATTAACATAAGTGGGCAAGTCTCCGTGTAATGACAAGATCATGACCATAGGCACAGTAATCATCTATTAAAAGATACAGGAGTCAGGGTCATTGCCCTCCTGATAGCGCTGCCACGGCTACTGCGTAATCGCCATCATAGGATAAGCTTAAAAGCACACGGGATACCCCACGTTCGGCTGCCAGCTCAGCAAATCTGCCCGTGAGAACAGGTATCGGTTCTCCATACTCCCCGTCCCGAACCTCTATTTCCGTCATTTGGACGCCGAAATGCCAGCCTATTCCAAATGTTTTAAAGATGGCTTCTTTGGCAGCAAAGGTCATTGCCACATAGGCCACGGTGTCAGGGTGTGTTTCAGCTCGCTGCTGCTCCCATGGCGTGAATACCTTGTCCATAAACACCTTGCCAGAGGTTTCCAGTGCATCTCTCATTCTGCTGATGGCGATGATGTCTACGCCTACCCCTATTGTCATGGCAACCTCCAGATCGCGCTTTGCTCGCTGCAATGATACATACTAACTAAAATATTCATGGGCAGTGTTTGAGATTCAGTAACTCTTCTCTCAACTCTCGCATTTCTCGGATATAGTGCTCCCGTTGTCCCAATCTATATTGTTCTTGCTCCATCCATACTTGGGATGTCACAGCTCGGAAGGTAACTTTCTGATGAATTTTGCAATGCACCTGCTCCGAACGGATCGAGGAAAATCTCTAAAAGCCTGATGCTGTTTTCACTGTCACCCGGAAACTTATTCCACTGGTTCAGGTGGTAAAGGCAAGAACTCCCCTGATTTAGTTGGATCATAAGGCTCGTAGAGAGCGCCTATACTTGGCCCGTCTTCCTGATGAAGACCGCTTATGATTGGCCTCTTTACCCAACCCTCATCAAACGGAGTCCTGAAAATAACATACCACTTAAATACGCGATATTTCCATTTCCCATCCTCTTTTACGAACGTAATATCATACTTACCGGCTTGCCACATGGCAGATAATCGATTTCCCTCTTTAATCGTGTTGCATCCGAACGAATGCCACATTCCCCTTGCCGTTTTACCATCCTTGCTTACTTCGATAACAGGCGTCATAAGCATATGCAAGCCTAAACTTCCGGGAAATCCATACTTCTCACCCAAAATACTGAACACCTTCTTAACGCCTTCAATACCATAAAACACGCCACTATCAGCTAACTCTATTTCCACATTTTGGTCTTTTTTGGCAAACATATCCAAAACCTTGTCAAACCTACCTGACAACATATAATGGTTATATCTGCCTTGTAGATTGCAGATGTCCCGGTAATCCTCTAAACGCCTTATCTTTGCTTCCATTTCTTGCTGTGTCATGACCTGCCTCCTTTTTTGAACTCAATAACCATTATATTTCCACCGCAACATTGAATGCATCATGGATTGCATGTTTCAGATTGCTCGGATTGGCACAATCCCCAATCACGTATACATCAAGCGCCAGTTCTTGGAGAGCTTTCACCGCTGTGGTGCGCGGCTTAAATCCCAGCGATAAGACCACGGAATCAGCAGGGATTTCGAACCGGTTCCACTGCTTATCAATGACTACAGCACCCTTGTCTGTTATTTCTTCTAACTTAACCTCCATCCTAAATTGAACTCCGTGCTGATGCAGCAGCCCTATTAATCCGAGTTTGTTAAGAAAAGGAGCATCCTGAGCAATTTCCGATTGACTAACCATATCAATAACTGTTATCTTCTTACCCTGCTGTACTAGGTGGAGGGCGGCTTCGCATCCGGTGAGTCCTGCTCCAGCTACCACTACCGTTTCACCTGCTACCGCTTTCCCCATGGCCACATCGCCAACCCAGACAACGTTAGATTTTTTGACGCCAGGAATGTCTGGAATGATAGGCTCTGCACCAATGGCTAAGATAACTACGTCAGGCTTCTTAGCCTTGATGACGTCAGCAGTGGCTTCGGTCGATAGTTTGACTTCTATACCAGGTGCCTTCATGGTCTTTTGCACCAGCCAATCCAAATACTTCTTCATGTCAGCCTTGAAAGGATGTGCCGCCGCAAGGGTGAGCATTCCACCGAGTTTAGTATCCCTTTCATACAAAGTGACCTGATGTCCCCTTGATGAGGCTACTAGGGCAGCTTCCATGCCTGCTGGCCCGCCACCCACGATAACGACCTTCTTCTTCTTATCTGCTATTCGTATATAGGGATACTCTACCTCCCTACCGATGACAGGATTGACCGCACAACGGATAGGGTAGAATTGTGCCACCGAGTGAGTACAGAAATTGCAACGGACACAAGGCCTGATCTCATCAATCTCTCCATGGCGGTATTTATTCACATACTCAGTATCTGCAATGATGGGGCGTACCATGGCGACGATATCACATTTCCCCTCACCGATAATTTTATCAGCCATCTCCATATCAATAGAGCCGACTGCTGTTATCGGGACTTTTAGGGCTTTCTTGAACCTCTCGGCATAAGGCACATTGAGGCCATGAGGAAGGTACGTTGGTTGTATCATGCGAGGAATAGTGATTGGATTTGTAAGAAGTCCTACGGATACATGGAGTAGGTCAATTCTGTCCTGGATCATTTTGACGAACTCGATGGTTTCCTCCTCATGCATACCTTCAGGCACAAGCTCATCCGCGCTTATGCGGTATTCTATAGCCAGCTTGTCACCAACCTTCCTCCGAACGGCATCTAAGACCTCTATGGCAAATCGAGCCCTGTTTTGAAGGCTCCCGCCATAGCGATCTGTCCTCTTGTTCGTATAAGGTGATGTGAACTGACCCAGCATATGCCCATGGGCACCGTGAATAAGCACCATCTCCATGCCTGCCAGCATGCATCTATGGCACGCCTCTGCATAATGGTCGACGACCATGTCAATTTGTTCCTGTGTCATTTCCATGACTTGGTAGTCCAGCTTCCTGCCGTGCATTTCAGCCCACATTATTGCCGTTTCCGACGGCAGTGATGAAGGCGCAATAGGGTTTTTGCCTCCTAGTGTCCGTGGCTCTGCAAACCTGCCGCCATGATTGAGTTCAATGGAAGCCTTTGCCCCATACCTGTGTATAGCCTCTACTAATGCACTCAATCCGGCAATAACCCTGTCATCGCCGAGGTTCAACTGGTGCTCATGGTCCTTAGCATATTCGAAGTCTATGGCGGTATCGCCGATGGTAACGATTCCGGCTCCTCCTCTGGCCAATGACTTATAATATTCAATCAACTCCCTGGTCACAAAGCCATCAGGTGTGGCTAAACAAGGTATTGCCGGTGCAACCTCAATCCTGTTCTTTACCACCACATTGCCAAATCTAAATGGTGAAAACACATTTCGATATCTCGTCATGACACAATCCTCCCTTTCCTAAATATTGTAATTAATGAAATTTCTGGCATTCACCTGCTGGCATCATGGTTTTATGATTTTACCGTATGAGACATATTTCTTAATCCGTTCCTTTACTTTTTCCTGGTCTTCTGTATAGAACTTCATCTGCAAGTTTTTTACCAACTCTAAGTGTGTGGAAACGCCGCGTTCAGAAAATCGAGGATACTTTGCACTCTCCTCATCCCACCTCACCTTCATTTTATCTCCATCAACAGATACAACACCCTTTACCCAGCATACGGGACAGAAGACATAAGGTAATTTCTCAGGCACCTTTAGTACGTTGCAGTGGCAGACCGGACAAGATACATCTGTTTCATCGCCCACAAATTTCACCTCTTCAATCGGCATCATCATTGCCCTGGCAACCCTTCGCCCTAATTCTCTGGCCCGTTCAAGGTATTTCTCCTCTATCAGAACGGCGCCTGGTCGGCCAACAAAATTAGTCTGCATTTGATCGACCAGTATTCGGGTATGCTGAATAAAGATATTTGCCGAGGTAAGACTCAGAGGAGTCCATTCGGGTTCTCCACCACCAACACAAATGATAGCGCCAACCCTTGTTTTCCTAAGAATTTCAGGATGCCTGAACATGGTGGGAAGCATTCTCTCGTTAATTATTTCAAAGTATCCGTTGGCCCTCAAATGATATGTTGGAACACTTACTATTAAGCCGCAATCTTCCACCACGGTCTTTTCCAAAATCCATGGAACGTCATCGTCTTTGATGGCACATCTTGCTTCCTTTCCTTTTGCCATCGCCATAGAGCATGCTTCACACCCCGTACATGGTTTTACTCTCAGCTCCATAGCTCGGATTATCTCCGATTCCACCCCGAGTTCCTCCGCTCCCATGGCAGCTTCTTTTAAGAGGATCTCGGAGTTGCCGTTCTTTCTGCCACACGATAAGCCGATAATTTTTTTTGTTTTAGTCATATTAGTCACCTCCTCTGTAATTCCTAGTCTGAATGATGGCTAGCACCTAGCCATAGCTCACGCACAGCAATAGCCATACGGAGAGCTTCATAATTCAGTTTACCATTTCGTGTTGAACTTAGCCTTCAGATACACCTTAGTACACACCATACTTGAAAACCGCTTCGGTCATGGCCTCAACGTTCTCCGGTTTGGTACCTCCACTAATTTTCCTTTTACCACGTACCTTTGAAACTCAGCAGTCCCCGAAGTCTGTAGTTACTATTGTTGTTTTGCCTTCCATAATCTACTTCGACTAACACGAGCCATCACCTGGCGGACTCGATCTACAGAACCCACCAATCCGTAGGGGAAGTACAATACCACCAGGATGAACAGGATGCCAAATATGATAAGGTGAGCTTCTCCTAATTTTAGGGCAAATATCTCTGAAAGGATGACGAGGAAAAAGCTGCCAATTATAGGTCCGACCAGAGTGCCGGCACCACCGATCATGGCTGCCATGAGTGGCTCAAAGGTCCAGAGCGGGCTAAAAACCAGGGAGATGCTGTAAAAGGAGAGTCTGAAGAAGGCATACACTCCTCCACCTAAACCAGCCAAAAAGGCACTAATTAGTAAGGTCAAAACCTTATATTTAAACGTGTTAACGCCGGTAACCTGAGCTGCTTCTTCGTCATCGCGAACAGCAACCATAGCCAGCCCCAGCTTGGAATTGGTCACAAAATAAACTACTGCTACTGCTATAAGCGCTACTACTAAGCCAAGGTAATAGCGGGGAAGAAGGCTATAGGTGGCGACATAGCTGCCCGGCATTTTAACCCATGTGGTAAAAATATTTCCCACGACTATTCTCAATACTTCTGCAAACGCCAGAGTACCAATAGCAAAATATACACCCCTCAGCCGCAGAGTGGGCAGACCAATAATCACTGCCAAAACCACGGTTGCTACACCACCCGCTAGTACAGCTAGATATATCGGTACCTCTGCCTTCCAGAGGAAATGAGTGACCAAAACACCACAGCCGAAGAAGGCGGCAAGGCCAAGGTTAATCTGACCAGTATAACCCCCCATAAGGTTCCAGCTCTGAGACAGAATGATAAAGATGAACAGCATGACCATTAGATTCAGGATATTGGTTCCTACTTCCATAACCATGGGGAGCACTATGCAAGCTGCAACTACAACTCCACTTGGCAGCAATTTTTTCCAATTAGCTGTTATGGTTGACATCTATCCCCTTTTAGCAAAAATAATCCCTGCGGCCTGAACATTAACACTATAATAAATATGACAAGCGCAACAGCCTGCCGGTAGGGAGCACCCACAACAAAAACACTAGCTGACTCTACCACTCCCAATATAATACCAGCGGGAAGTATGGCATTAATGTTCCCTTCTCCTGCCAGCACCATAACGACTATACCTATCAACAGCCAGCTTAATCCCCCACCTGGAGTTATAGAGTAGCTTGACACGACAATGACACCAGCTACGCCAGCCAATGCTACAGCAATACCACAGGAAATCAAATAGGTTCGCTGAACATTGACTCCGCATAAGCTGGCTGCCTCCGCGTCCTGGGTCGCTGCCCGCACATGTTTGCCAAAATAGGTCTTGCTGAGAATGAAATACAAAGCAACTGCAACCAGAATAGCAATGCCGAGACCGCACAGGCCAGTGAGGCTCAGTTTGACACCAAATATATTAATAGCCTCTCCAGTGTGAGAGGCCATTATGCTTCTACAATTTGGTGTCCAGATTAAAGCCATTGCATTGTCGAGCACATATATTACACCAAAAGTAATCAACAAAGAGCTGGCAACCCTCATTTCGATATCCGGTAATTTCAGCAATGGTGAAAGCGTGAGCTTATATAGAATCAAGCCCGTTAAAAACGTGGCAATGATAACCAACGGTATAGAAAGGTAGGGGTCTATACCCCAGAGAGCGAAAATCCAGTAACTTACATAGCCACCAAGTATTAAAAAACTGCCATGGGCAACATTGAGGAATTTCATAATACCCATAATCAGGCCTAGCCCATATGCTATCAGTGCATACAGCGCGCCCACTAGAATGCCAGAGGCAATTGCCTGAATTACATCTTCCAATATTTAACCTGCTTTTTCTACTGGACTGATACCTAAATAAGCCTCTTTAATTCGCTCACTACATAAAAGCGCTCTGGCAACACCCTGGCTTTGAATACGACCATGCTCAATAATATAGCCTCGGTCAGCCATTGACAAAGCCATATTAACATCCTGCTCCACCAGGAAAATTGTGAGCTTCCTTGACTTGTTTATGTCTTTGATAACTCTGGAGATTTCTTGAACCAAAAGTGGGCTTAAGCCCAGGGACATCTCATCAATCAGGAGAAGTCTTGGCTGTGACATCAGCGCCCTGCCTATAGCTAACATCTGCTGCTCACCACCGCTTAATGTACCTGCCCTTTGTTTAGCCCTTGCCCTTAAAATCGGAAATAACTCATAAATCCAACTGATTGTATCGTGTCTTGCTTTCTTCGCTTCTCTAACGGAAGCGCCCACCTCCAGGTTCTCCAGTACAGTCATCTGAGGGAATAGCCTTCTCCCTTCGGGAACCATGGAGATGCCAACTTCCGCTATCCGGTGCGCAGGCAGCTTGTCCAGGCGTATTCCCTCAAAACTAATGCTCCCGGTTTTAGGCTTGAGTAGCCCTGAGATGGTCTTCATAATAGTGCTCTTGCCCGCCCCATTAGAGCCGACAAGAGTTACTATTTCCCCGCCTCCAACGGTAAGAGATATATCCCACAATGCCTGAAGGTCGCCATAATAAACGTCTATGTTACTAATTTCTAGCATTGGACACTTTTTCCTAAATACGCCTCAATGACATGGCTATTATTGGCTACTTCCTGCGGTGAGCCATCAGCAATTTTCTCCCCAACATTTAGCGCAATTACCCTGTCCGAAAGCCCCATTATTACCTTCATTACATGCTCTACTACTATCAGGGTTACCCCGGAGTCCCTTATCCTCCTTACTAACCGTATGCTATCATCCATCTCCGCTGGGTTTAAACCGGCAAACATCTCATCGAGCAACAACAACCTGGGCTTTGTTGCCAGCGCCCGGGCAATCTCCAACCGCTTGCGGTCAACCAGGCCAAGCATCCCCGCCATCGGCACCCACCTCTTTGCTAAACCAGTAAGAGCTAGAATCTGTTCTGCTTCTATGCGGGCTTGCCTTGTATTCCGAGCTGGCTCACTGCCATAAGCCCTGCCCACCATTACGTTTTTCAAGGGGGATAACCGGTTAAACGGCTTAACCAATTGAAAGGTCCTGGCGATACCGCTCTGGCATATTTTATAAGGTGCCATACCGGTTATATCTTTACCGCTGAACCTTATGCTGCCTGTTCCAGGTTTGAGAAGCCCGCTTATTAGATTAAACAAGGTAGTTTTACCTGACCCGTTGGGACCGATAAGCCCTAATATCTCCCCATCGTCAAGGGTGAAGCTAACTCGGTTAATAGCCATCACTCCGCCAAAGGCCTTGGAAAGATTATCGATTGAGAGTAATGCCATGTTATTTTTGCCAGTAATGCCGAGTTTTATAGGACTGTGCCAGCTGTATAGCCAGCACAGTCCTATCATTCTGCTTTTGCATACCAGAAGTCACAGCCATATACATTATGGCCAGAACTATCTATTAGTACAGGCCATGATGTTCTGGTTATATTATTATGTTTAACTTCTTATTTTACTACAATTTGTGCCGGGTCAGTGACAGCTATCATGGGCCCACCGCCAATCGGTGCTGCCATTATTTTTCCGGTTACGCTGATAGTTTTGCCTTTGTAACTATCAGGATCAACTGGCCAGTTCAATGCGTCTTTGATTGCTACGCCCATGCCTACTCCCATGCCACCTCCTAGGAAGAGAACTACCTCAGGAGGTGCAAAAGTCCTCACGTCCATGATTTCACCGGTTACTGTGACATTTTCATTAAAATGGTTTTTGGCATCTTTCCAATCTATTTCCGGTCCCGATGGAAGTGGTGTAGATGGTGTAGCAGGTTGGGTTCCAGTTGGTGCTGGTTTTGATGCTGGTTCAGGCCTTGGATAAACCAATGACTTTGTTTTGAGGTTATCAGGCCATACGAGCTCCAGTTCTCCATTCTGCCATTGAATCACACTCGGAACTGGGTCAATTCGTGCGCCGTTTTCACGGAATTTGATTTGACCCATAACAGTCATGGTATTTGAAGCAGCTATGGCATCCCTTAGCTTTTCTCTGTCCAGTGTGCCAGCCCTTTCAATTGCATCGGCTATCAACTGGATAGAAGCATAACAAGGCCCGGCAGCAATATGAGTATTGGTACCATACTTAGCCTTGTACGCAGCATTAAGTTCATCAACTCCAGGAAATTTAAATGCTGGGTGCCAATCAGGACATCCTATTACGTATTCACCCATTGGACCGAGCTTCGACCATCCCGGGTCATCTGCGCCTCTGATGCATACCATTGCCTTCGGGTTAAAACCAAGTTCCTTACTTTGCTTTACAATGGTAATAGCATCAGGAGTGTTAGGGCCAGAGAAGAGCACCTCGGCACCAGCTTTTTTTGCATCGTTTATAAGTGGGCTTAGGTCCGGAGCCATCGTTGCATATTGTCCACGATAAACTATGTTAACACCCCGGGCAGCGGCGTCTTGTTTGACAAAATTCATCAATTCTATAACAAAGGGGAACTGCTCCTCCAAAAGAGCCCATTTTGTTGGCTTATTGCCATTGAGACTATCAAAAAGATCGAGTACTGCAACCGCTACATCTGAGTTCAACTTACCAATGGTAAACCAGTATCTGTAGCCACTCTGACTTAGCAAATCTATCGTCATCTGAGAGACTACCACGGGCATTTTATTCTTTTCGAAGATCTCAGCCGCTGCAGAAATCAAGGTAGTACCAGAAGCAATAGCCACGTTATATTGTGAGTTTAGTGCTTCAGCGCGGGCAACAGCCTTCTCTGGGTCAGACTCCATGTCCAGGAGGACCAGTTCCAAGGGTATCTTTTTATCAAATTCCTTGACATAGACGCCACCATCCTGGTTAATCTTTGCTACAGCTAATTCGTAGCCATTTTTCGCTGGCTGTCCAACAGCAGCATCAAACCCGGTCAGAGAGATTAAAACGCCAACCTTGATGCTTTCAGGAGCCGGCGGCGTCGGAGTTGGAGCTGGTTTGGCGCAGCCGCCGCTTATGACCAAGCTAACCGCCACCATTACCAAAAAAAGAACAAAACCTACTTTTTTCAATTCATTTCCCCCTTTCATATTTTCCTTTAATAACCACGGATTATTTGAACTTTAGAATATCTTGAATATATCACCTCCTCATTATTTATTTTGGTCACTATCCCGTTATAACAAGTATTCATAGAATTGAAACAGGCGTATTGTTATAATGGTAATGCTAAGATGGGGTATTCTGGGTTACCATGAGTTGGGGAGGTTAGGCATAGGTTGCAAGTGGCGGTTTGCCACCAAGGAGGAGCAACAATAATGAAAGACTTAATCCTACTACCCATAGTCCCCATAATATTCTGGATAATCCTACTTACTATTCAGAATATACCCTCATAAAATGGCACCCTTGGAGTACCCCATCTTAGCAAGATTTACCATCATACTCTTACTTGCTGTCAAACGATGGTCGCCATATATTATGGGACTCATTACGATGCCGTCATAGATGTCGATGTTGACGTCGTAATATGGTATATGTTACTATTATAGCATCTATTCTGGTATTGTCAATACCTTGTTTGGTAGACTATTATTAATCGAAAACTGAAAGCATATACCTAAAAAGTCATGTATTGTAATCATTTTAATTTTTTTAGTGCAATGACTTAACTATATCCAAAAGCCAATGGGAAAAAACACTAGAAACAAAAAGATTAAGAACTTCAAGCTAGATACCTATACTCGCAACCTCTTTGTCCTCTTCGATCAAACTAGAGATACACTTATTCGTGCCGTTGAGCTTGAGCTTAAACAGTCTAAAACTAACTTCGCTCAGTGCCATATTTTCTATGTGCTTACACAGGAAAAAAATGGGATGACCCAAGGTGATTTGTCAAAATGGCTTCTTAGAAATCTAAACACTGTCTCTACTCTGATAAATAAAATGGAAAAAGAAGGAGTGGTTAAAAAGACCAAAAACAAGGAAGACGGCAAAGTGTATATTACGTTAACCCAAAAAGGTTCTGAAGTATGGGATGAGTCAAGTGAGCGCGCTATTTTTTTAACCTTCTCAGCTCTTTCAGAAGAAGAAAAGGAGAAATTTAAAGTGCTTCTAGAGAAATTGCGGGCTGAAGCGCGCAATATACTTGGGCTGGACTTCAAACCCCCGTTCTTACCATAACACAAGGTCGCAGGCTGTATTGACCTGTTGGGTTAGGACAATATGCTATCAACTCTAGCATATCTAGAATCCTTTTTATCTTAGGTCGAAAGGATTGGGGGTGACCCCACCCCCGTAAACTAGGCCGAGTATAATTAGAGTCTTCCGGTAATAAAAAAAGGAGGAGGACTCGTTATGGCACGCCGGAGACACAGAGAAGAACAGATCATCGGCATACTCAGGGAGGCCGAAGCAGGTGCCAGTGTTGGCGATCTCTGCCGTAAGTACGGTATCAGCAACGCAACCTATTACAAC
>JAPLHH010000049.1 GCA_026389735.1 Chloroflexota bacterium
CACCGGGTTGCCCTTCTTATCGAAGGCGACCGTGATCTTGCCCATTCTCTCACGTAGGTCGGCCAGGTCTCTTACGATGGACAGCATGGCCATCAGCTCTGAGCTGACAGCGATACCAAACTTGGACTGCATCAGGAAGCCGTCCATTTTCCCGCCCATGCCTATGATTATGTTCCGGAGGCTCTGGGCGCAGAAGTCGATTATCCATCCCATTTCTACGCGGGTGGGGTCAACATCCAGTCGGCGGAGGTTACGCTTGGCCAGCTCGGCATCATCATAGTTACGCTCATGCTGCATCCTGGAGGTAAGTGCCACCATGGCCAGGTTATGGGCGTTCATGATATCGTTGATGTCGCCGGTAAGCCCCATGGAGAATTCGGTCATGGGGATAAGCAGGGCGTTGCCACCGCCGGCAGCTGTTCCCTTGATATTCATGGTGGGACCGCCGGATGGCTGGCGTATACAACCGCCCACATTCTTACCTCGCTTGCTCATGCCCTCGAGGATACCCATTGTAGTTGTCGTTTTGCCTTCCCCCAATGGTGTTGGGGTGATGGCAGTTACCTCGATGTACTTGCCGTCCGGCCTCTTCTTAAGCCGCTCGATGATCTTCATGAAATCGAGTTTACACAACCTCCCGTAGGGAATTATCTCATCCTTTTGCAGGCTGAGCTTCTCCCGCCACTCGTCCGGGGTTGGCATGTTCTTTTCGGCCGCCTCTGAAATCTGCCAGTCCTTCAATTTTGTGGCATCATAAGCCATGTAGTATAACCTCCTTATGTTTTTTTATTTATGCTAGATAGCCAAAAAGACTTAAGCCTTTTGTCAGGCTGTTGTCTTTCTAACTTATTATCCCTGCTTTTCTTTCGGCTGCCTCTACAGTGTTCATCAGCAACATAGTTACGGTCATAGGGCCAACACCACCAGGCACCGGCGTGATGGCTGCAGCCTTTTCTTTAACGGCTTCGAAATCAACATCACCCACAAGGCGAAAGCCCTTTTCCTTGGTCTTGTCTTCAACGCGGTTGACGCCGACATCGATGACCACGGCATCATCCCTGACCATGTCCGCAGTTATCGCTTTAGGGCTGCCCATGGCTGCTACTACAATATCGGCCTGTCTTGAGAAGTAACCAATATCTTTAGTCCCAGTGTGGCATATAGTGACAGTAGCATTAGCCCCCTTCTTCTTCTGCATCAGGATGCCTGCCAGTGGCTTACCCACGAGATTGCTCCTGCCACAGATGACAACATGTTTGCCCTCAGGGCTATTACCGCTTCTAATCAACAACTCCTGAACTCCGTGAGGCGTACAGGGCAGAGGGCAAGGCTCACCTCGCAGCAGTTTACCGACGTTTATGGGATGGAAGCCGTCCACGTCTTTTTCTGCAGAAATGTAACTAATTACCTTGTCAGTGCTGATGTGCTTGGGCAAGGGCAGTTGAACCAGAATGCCATGGAACTTGGAGTCTTTGTTCAATTTGTCAACTGTCTGCAGAACCTTTTCCTCTGGCGTATCGGCTGGCAGGCGGATGGTCTCTTCATGCATTCCGATTTCTTCAGCACCTTTAGCTTTGGCAGTAACATAGGATATAGAGGCTGGGTCTTCTCCGACTAGTACTACAGCTAGCGCCGGAGTTATTCCTTTCTCCTTTAATTTCTTTACTCTCTCCTTTAGTTCTCCGCGGATTTGGGCAGCTACCTCAGTGCCGCTGATAATCTTTGCTGTCATGTCGTTTTCTCCTCCCTATTACTGAAGGCTATTTAATTTACCTCGGCTTGAAATTCAGATTTAACTCATATTACCAATAATTCTCACCTCCAGTTCACTCTTGCTATTTTACTCTTGCCTCAGATTTCATTGTAGGGAAAATCCCACAGCTTTCTCGCTTATCACAACAACCAAGACGGTAACCTATGGGCTTAAACGCAGCTGATGTCAAAGCTCTTGAATGTTTGATTGAGAGGTTAAAGACCGAGCTGCAGCCACAATAGTAAGCTCGGGGTTAGGAGTGTAATTAACTAAAGCCGCTTTCACACAACTCTCCGAGCTTTACCTTGCCAAAGCTGGATTATACCATGCACAATCAGGGAAAGACAAGCGAGAAAATGCTGTCTTTGGATAGGTGTTTTGAGCCACTTTACACTCTCTTTATGTTTCTGCTCTTTAGATTCCCGGAATTGACGTACTTCGACCTCATCGGAGGCAACTGCTCTAATGGCATAATGGTACAATGGTATAATTGTATAAGGCTATTATATACTTGACAAACCCATAAATCTGTGCTACACTTATACTATAAAGGAGTGTAGCCATGAATACCAAGAGACTAAACAAAGCCATATTCCTCAACGAAGACGAGGCTCGTGAATACCTAGAGCAATTACGCTGGCCTAAGGGTGCTGTTTGCCCGCATTGTAAGAGAATCGGGGCATATAAACTACGGCCCAAGACCGATTCAAAAAGTCCAGTACGTAACGGTGTCTGGAAATGCAAGTTCTGTCGAAAACAATTTACAGTCACCGTAGGCACTATCTTTGAAGATAGTCATATTCCTATCTATCAGTGGCTATCGGCTATCCAGTTCCTTTGTTCAAGCAAAAAGGGCATAAGTGCTCATCAGTTACACAGAATGCTACACATCACATATAAGTCCGCTTGGTTCATGGCTCACAGGATACGTTATGCTATGGGTGAATCCCCATTGGCCGAAAAGTTACAAGGCATAGTTGAGGCAGATGAGACTTATATCGGCGGCAAGGCTCACGGTAAGCGAGGCCGTGGTGCAGAGAATAAAGTGCCGGTATTTGCTCTAGTTCAGCGTGGCGGTGAAGTCCGTTCATTCAAGACAGAACAAGTCACGGCAAAAAACCTCAGAGCAATGATACGAAAACACGTAGCCAAAAACTCTACTATTATGACCGATGAGTTTCCAGCCTATAAGGGACTAGATAGGGAATTTGCCGACCATCAAACTGTTAGTCATGGTACAAAGGAATATGTGAGAGGAAATGTCCACGTCAATAGCGCCGAAGGCTACTTCGCAATTCTAAAAAGGGGCATAATCGGTACTTATCATCATATATCAAAACAGCACCTTGACCAGTACCTTAACGAGTTTAACTTCAGATATAATAGCCGAAAGGTTGATGATGAGTTTAGGATGGCAATGGCGGTAGAACAGACAAGCGGTAAAAGGTTAATGCTACGATGACTTGTCAGGAAGTTCTAGGTTTAACTTCCTTGTAATCTTTTTCGGGTTTAACTTGGAGTATATATCGGGTTGCCTCTTCAAAATCAAGAGGGTGTAATGTTAGTTCTTGCTTCTTAACTACATTCCGCTTTAATGTATCGCTATTTTGTTCTTGTTTACTTCGTGCCTTCATTTTCATCTGCCGTTTCTGCTATTTCTATCCCTAATAATTCGACTTGATTTTCATCAAATTTATACCATATTATCACACTAGGAGCCTCAGGCCAAGGGTCAGTTTTTACTCCGAATAGACCTGTATTCCCGTGTCGTGTAAAAGATTCTGGCCTACGAGCTAAGGCCCAGAATACACCCCTTAGTTGCTCATCTAGCCTTTTACTATCTGGCTCAATCTTTGCTTTTTGCTCTGTGAATGTTGGGGATTCTTTTATGTCACGGGCTTTAAATTGCCCATTCATATTGTCTTGCTAATTGCAAACCACGCTGAATTTCTGATTCATTTAATGGCTCATCGCAAATAAATACCGTTTCATACGGTATATCCTCTTTAAGATTAGCAAGCTTCACCCCAGTCTCATGGTGAGACATGAGTGCTAAATCTGTACCACTAGCACCACAAGCTCCTTCGATAACTTCGTCAACTATTGCTATCTCTTGTGCAGTAAACTCTGTTAAATCTGCTTCACGGAGAGGAACAACACGATGTTGCGGATGTCCAAATCTAACCTTTTTATGGATAGCAATATCGCCATCACTTTCCATTGCTTCTCGAATTGGCATCATACATCTAGGTGCAGGCCCCTTCGGTAATCTAAAGTATGGCGAGCCTGTAATAGGCTTTCCCGATTGACCATAAGCTATAAAGTCTGCATAGAAAAATATTTTGTTCAATTTAAGTGCTCCATAGTCTGGGTCATCGGAGCATTTATCAGCAACATACAAAACTAATTCTTTGAATTTCTTTTCATCAAATTTAATTTCTTTTACATTGATTTTACCCATTTTTATCACCTCCTTCTTTTTTAATTTCGGGCATACTGAAATATAGGAGGCTCACATAAAACCTTTATCAAATTTACTAACAGTGTTCATATTCCTCGGTTTTCCGCGCTACTTGGGCATTTTTACACGGTTATTACATTCAATTATAGCATATTTGTGCGAAAAGTCAAGGACTTTTAGCTTCGAATTGTATCTAATTATTTCGCAACTTTCCCATTGACAGCTTCTGATCTGGTGCTATAATTTGAATTGAGGAGGATGTGATGGATATACCACAGGATGCCCCTATCGTTTATGTTAGCTTTTCCGCGGAAATCAATGCCAGTACAACTGAAAGTCTTATAGCAGTAATGTCCAACTGTGCCAATAAAGGGGTTAAGAAGGTTTACCTTCTTTTGTCAACTCCGGGCGGTTTCACAATGAATGGGCTGAATCTTTACAATGTTTTGATGGGGATGCCATTTGAACTAATCATCCACAATGTTGGTAATGTTGATTCAATCGGTAATGCTATTTTTCTTGCTGGAACGACGAGGTATGCGACAAATAGTGCCACTTTTATGTTCCATGGTGTGGCTGTCGGAAGTGAACAGAAGCAACGGCTGGAAGAAAAAGACCTTCGTGAGCGGCTTACGAATGTTCTAAGTGACCAACGGAGAATCGGGGACATCATTTGCCGGCACACCCATATCTCTGTCGGGGAATCGGAGCAACTTTTCAGAGAAGCTCAAACTAAAGATGTTAGTTTTGCAGTTGAGAAAGGGATTATTAATGAGATTAGAGATGTCGAGATCCCCCCTGGCAGTCCCATAATTTCCCTGGTATTCCAGCGCTAGGGCGTCTAATTCAATTTGTTCCATTGTGTATTCCTCCAATGATAGTAATTAGTAAAATTGAAATTGTCAAGTTTTACACTCAAAAGCGGGGAATTAAGTAATTTTTACAGGGGGTGAGTTATGGCACAAATAGGATATTGGGCACTAGGAATAGGCCTAACAATGGTGGGTGTGGGATTCGGACTTCAGTATCAAGGCGAGGCTCTAAAAAGGTCAAAACGAACACAAGACATTGGTAAAAAATCCTTCAATACTGGTATTGCTTGGAAAGTAATGGGTATCTTCATTTTCCTTCTTGGTTTTGCCGTCATCATGTTAGTTAGTTTCGGTCTTATTAAGTAATATCTACCTACGTCAATGGGATAGTTACGAACTATTAAATCCCCTATGGGTTTGTCAAAGGGTAGATACGGTTGTATAATTACGTAATTCAATTATGGCCCATTTATCAACCTTGAACTAAATTATGAATCCGCCTTGCAGGCAATGAAAGACTAACAGAACGATGGCTATTGACTTCGGGCCGATTTCGAGCTATTCTGTAAACAAATTGAATAACTGTGGTAGGGTGCCCGAGGGTGACCAAGGGCATAATTGATATGCAAGCCGGTGGAATCCCGGCACAGTCCCGCCTGCTGTAAGAGTCAGAACATCGGCCCTACTAGGTATAGCTGCCTCCGCGGAGTAAGGGGGTGGGATTTATTATTTTGAATTAATCCCCCTGCTTACGGAGCAGGGGGATTTTATTTTGCTATCGATTTGAAGGAGATAACAATGAGTCAACATATCCGAAAACACCTTTGCATCCTGGGAGCATTGGCACTTCTTCTTTGCCTCAGCTGTGCTCCACAATCTCCACCAGGCAACATAGTTGACGGTCTTGGCATAAGCGTAACAATTGACAAAATAGTGATCAACGCCCAGACTATCAAGGAGGTTTATGGGACTGAAGTCTATGTCTATCCACATCCGGTTAATGACTTGCCCGCTACCCTTATCGTGTCAGACAAAGATAGAAAAGTGTTTTAGAAATCATGGAAATCATTGTTATCCTACTCATAGCTCTTGCCCTTGACCTTATCTTCGGTGAGCTACCCAATGCCTGGCATCCCGTAGCCTGGCTGGGGAAGCTCACCTCCCTGGAAACAAGGCTGGCTCCAAAAAGGGGCAAGCTAAGGCAGCTTGCCTACGGTGTCAGCATGGTTTTAATAACGCTTGGACTAATTGTCACAGCCGTTTACTTCTTGCTTGCCCACCTAAGAGAGTTTAATTCCATAGTTTACATCGTCGTCGCCGGGCTCTTACTGAAATTCAGTTTTTCCTTACGTGGCCTTAGGCAAGCCGTTGATGCAGTTAGAGGACTTCTAGCCAGAGATAAACTGACCCAGGCACGCATAAGCTTGAAGTCTCTGGTCAGTCGTGACACTGATGAACTCAACAAGAGCCAGATGATATCGGCCACAGTAGAGTCAGCCGCCGAAAATATATGTGACAGCTTTGTAGCTCCTCTATTTTACTTCTTGCTCTTCGGCGTGCCCGGTGCCATAGCCTACCGGGTAATAAATACCTTCGATGCCATGGTGGGCTACCACGGGCACTTGGAATATCTGGGTAGATTCGCTGCCCGACTGGATGATGTGGTCAATTTCATCCCGGCACGTATTACCGCCGTAATAATAGTTCTAGCTTCTCTGATATGCCGAAAAAACACGTCGCAAGCCTGGCATATTATGATTCGCGACCACAGCAGAACGGAAAGTCCTAATGCCGGCTGGACAATGGGCGCCATCGCCGGCGCCCTGGGAGTGCAATTAGAAAAAGCGGGGCATTACAAGCTGGGTGACAACCATTTTCCCCTGTCACTTGATACTATTGACGCTTCTCGACAAATTATTGTTGTAGCAGCCATTATGTGGTGCTTAATATCTATCTTAGCTGAGGTGATATATTTTGTTGCAACCTAGACCAGCTATAAACAAAGTTACCCCCTGCGTTCACGGTGGCATAGACCACGCGGAGTTAAAGAAGCTTGGTGTTTCCCTAGAGGCTATCCTTGACTTCAGCGTTAGCTGTAATCCGTTCGGGTCACCACCAGGCGTAAAAGAAGCTTTAGCCGATACATTAATCGAACACTACCCTGACTCTGAAGCCAGCGAACTAAAGCAGGCACTGGCTGTAAAGCTAAACATAGCTCCAGACAATCTTATAGTAGGCAATGGCTCGACTGAGCTAATCAGGCTGCTGGCCATTGCCTATTTTGGCCCTGATGATTTAGTCCTCATCCCTCAGCCCACTTATGGCGAGTATGAGATTGCCTGTCACCTTGTCGCTGCTCAGGTGATGAAGCAGCCAGTCCTAAAAGAGCCAGACTTCCAGATAGATGTGACTAAAATGACAGACCTGATCCAGAAACACCGACCTAAAGGCGTTTTTCTATGCAATCCTAACAACCCTACCGGGCAATATGTGTCAAAGGGACAAGCTGAGCAG
>JAPLHH010000070.1 GCA_026389735.1 Chloroflexota bacterium
ATCGCTCGCTTCTGCTCTTTGCTGTTCAAGGTGATCTGTTCCCTCATAAGGTGACAGAATCACAGAACAGTTACGGGGTGACAAAGTCTCAGACCATCGACAGTAGCACTCTTCGTCGTTGACCCAAGGATGGGATTTCGCTAGAATACCGTCGCTGTCCACGGAGGCGATAGGGGCGTAGCTCAGCTGGCAGAGCAGCGGTCTCCAAAACCGCAGGTCGCGGGTTCGAATCCTGCCGCCCCTGCCAAAATTGTGTCCCCACAAAATCGGAGGTTTTGTGGGAGATGAGCGCCGAGGTGGTGGAATAGGTAGACACGCCATCTTGAGGGGGTGGTGGGCATAAGCCCGTAGGAGTTCAAATCTCCTCCTCGGCACCATTTTTGATATCATTTTTGATATAATTAGAGTGTTTACTAAATGTAGCGGCGAGGCTTCAGCCTCGCCAATGCGACCTTAAAAGGTCGCAGCTACATAAGAAACGTATTGTTGATAAGCACCCTCATATAATACATTTGCTATAGTAACGACGTGCGGAAGTAGTTCAGCGGTAGAACGCCTCCTTGCCAAGGAGGAGGTCGCGAGTTCGAATCTCGTCTTCCGCTCCAGTGAAGTTTAAGGCGGCGTAGCCAAGTGGTTAAGGCGGGGGTCTGCAAAACCCCTATTCAGCGGTTCAACTCCGCTCGCCGCCTCCAACTTTTTGCTCACTTCTTGCCGAGGTGGCGGAATGGCAGACGCAGCGGACTTAAAATCCGCTCTCCGCAAGGAGGTGTGGGTTCGAGTCCCTCCCTCGGCACTCGAACTCCGTTAATTCTTTCTTTCGACGCAAGCAATGTCGTAGCATTTGTGTCTTCCACCTCCCATAATCCGTGGGTTCTCTGACGGGAAACCTCGTCTGTCATTGCGATGGGTGCAAGCCCCGAAGCAATCCCGTACTTTGTTTCCTGTCATTGCGAGGAGCCGCCTTCCCTTTATGTCATTGCGAGGAGCCGCAGGCGACGTGGCAATCCCAGCCCATTTCTCCGTCATTCTGAGGGAGCGAAGCGACCGAAGAATCTCGATGGTGCTCGGGATATCAAGAGATTGCTTCGCTTCGCTCGCAATGACACCAAAATCCGTGAATTCAATATTAAGACCTGTGAGGTTGGCCTTTTTGAGTTTGGGCTCATGGATTAAGGTATCTCATGCAGGCCTTGACACCAGCAGGTATGGAGATTAACATAGCCACAGTTGTTAGTGTGCAGCAATATCAGCTAAAACGCTGGAGGATTAAGCCATGACACTTAAGATGTCGCTTCAAGAGGCTAAAGAGCACGCGCTGCAGCTCATGCACCGCGGCTATCACTGAGGCCCCACAGTCCTGCAAGTTATGTGGGAAGCATACGGACTCGGCAATGAAGACCTGCTCTGGGCAGGCACCGCTTTCAACGGCGGCATAGGTGGACAGCAGCAGGCGCCCTGCGGCGCTGTATCTTCTGGGGCGGTATGCCTGGGACTGCGCCATCGCTGCTCATCGGAAGACAAGCAGAAAGTCAAGCAGGCACGGCTCGATGCTCGTCAAGATGCCAGCGAACTAGTCAGGAGCTTCTCCGAGAGGTTCGGCACCATCACCTGCCTTGACCTGGTCGGGGTAGACTTCTCCAAGCCCGGGGGATACCAGCAGTTCCAGGAGTCTGGAACTTGGAAAGAGAGATGCGACAACTATGTACAGTTCGTCATCGAGAAGCTCTATGAGCTGGATGAGAGGCGGAAGGTTGTCACAGTGCCACAGAAGGTAGTTATCTACACCAAGCCGGGTTGCCCCTACTGCGCTGCAGCCAAGCAGGACCTCGAGGAGCGCGGCGTGCCCTATGAGGAAATCAGCACTGAAAACAATCCCAAAGCCGTCGAAGAGGTAATGCGCCTGTCTAACGGCAAGGGCATAGTGCCTATCCTGGTCAGTGGAGAGGAAGTCAAGGTAGGTTTCAGCGGCGGCTGAGCCATCTAGCTTGCGGCAGTCTGCCGCAAACATTGAGCTATCCTCAAGGTGATGTGGGTTCAAGTGCCTCCATCGGCGTGTTTATCGCACAGATACAAATTATTAAGCACGTTCCGCTTAATATTCTGCATGTCTTCCACTTAACATTCAACTTTGCATGACGGTTTGCTTATCCATTAATGCTAAGTACATTCAACCTACACTTTTCCTGATGGGGGTATTCTGTTCTAATTTGGATGGGTGTATAATGTGAGTCAGACACACTTGTTTTTAGGTGAAAGGATGTTGTGATGCCACGATACAGGCCGGCTAGAAGCCGATTCCCTTGGTCTAAACTGTTCTTATCCATCCTAGTCATTGTTTGTACTTTGGCCATTATTTGGACTGGTTACTTACTCTATACTCAACAATTGAATAAAATTACAGCTATCATCATACTCGCAGGGGCAATAGCAGTCTTAATCTGGGATGCATTCCTTCTAAGTAGATACAAAGTCAGTTCCGGTACTGTATTTGCTGCTTTTGTAGTTACAGCCCTTATTGGATGTGTGGTATCTGCCTTCTCCGGTATTGAACCTTTCACTAGCACCAAGAACGAGGTAATGAATTGGACTCAGAGCTTAAGTACTGAGGTACAGGATAGTTCACATGAAACGACAACTTCACCTGTATCTTCATTTGCTAATGTAAATGGACAGGTTATCATCGCTGAAAAACTCCAAGCACTTACTGCAATACCGATACCTCCTAATCCTAATAATAATGAAGAGGTTTTTTGGATTGTAAAAGTCACTTTTAAAAATCTGTCATATAGCAATCCGATAGTTATTCGCTGGGATAAATGTTATGACGGATGGGTAATTATAGGCAGAGGAGAAGTCTACAAACCAAATTGTGTAGGGTCAATAACTTCCGATAGTTCTTTCAATGTGGGTCAAGGGCAGAGCGGTGAATTCACCTTTAATATTATAGTTCCACGAAGTCTTACGATTGATAAAGCTAAAATATGTTATCAAGGACAAGAACCTTTCTCATATGGCACACTTTCTGGAGGTGAGGCGGTTTTGGCATATGATTGGGAATCTAAATCAGAGATTAAACATCCATTTGATGATTTTATAGTCGCAGGTAAGAATATGCAACTCAGAACTATTGCCAGTTGGAATGGGAGTGAGACTACCCATATTCGATTTGAGTCCAACAAGTCACCATGGGTAGTCAACTGGAGATATGAAAAGGCTAGCGAGATAGGCTCTAAGTTTGATATTTTTGTTATCACTGAAGCAATATATGAAAGGTTGGATGTGAGAGATGTCCCAGTTGCAGGTCTTTTTGGCATTTTTGCTGATGTGGCTTGGGCACCCGACAAATATGGGTCTATTGTTGTGCCTCAAGCAGGAAATTTTGTGATTGTGGTTGAAGCTTCTGGCTTAAATTGGCAAGTGAAAGTTGGTGTAGAATAATTGGTTGCACAACTGATATTATAGAAATAATGACTGGAAGCAAATGCTTGACCGTGCTAAGTTGATGTAAATAACTCGAAAGATAGAAGGAAAGCGCAAAGAATGGAGTTCTTAACAAGTCTACCGATACTTGTTGTCGCAGTCCCAGTCATAATAATTTCGTTAATACTCATCGTCCCAACTTGGAGGACATTAGTGGCAACGCAGGACACATTGCCACAAAATCATCGTAGGGTGTTCTATAACCTTCGGTATGTGAAAAATAGGCGAGTAAAGATAAAACTAGAACTAATGGAGGTGCTATTTCTGGGGTGTATCTTTTTTGGTTTATCTATCGCCTGTAACTTATTTGCAATTATGGGTGCCGTGGATATGATGTTTGGATTTGGGGGAGCTAACACCATAGTATCAGATTTCAATGCATCTAGGTGCTTATTATTAGCTGGTTTTACATCCTTTTTCACCGCTATGTATGCAGTTGGCATTTTGCGCATAGGAGAATTTTTTTGTAAAGTCACGGGCAGAGAAAATCCCCTTCTTTATCAGCCGCAAACCGAGCTAGAACGTCAGCAGTATGAAATGTTATTTGAGGTTGCAGTTGGTCTCAGACCAAAACCACCAGAAGTGGATGAACCTTTTGAGCCTTGGGATGGTGGCACATGGGCTTTTTTCCTTTTCGTAATTGGGAGTATCTGGACTGCATATTTTGGTTTGCGTCCATTTAAGAATCTAGGTCTGCTTTGGGAAGTAGTCATTGGCCTTATAGTAACCGGCCTGATTGGCCTTTTAATCGCCTGGCGCAGAAGCGAATTTGGTGACCTTTATAAATGGCTCAGATGCAAGTTCACTCGACATCATTGATATGTTACAGGGTAAACTTATAGCCTTTTTAGGCATTTTCCGCCATGACTGACTCATGCTTGATACCTTCACTTTTTTACCCCAAGCGGCGACTTATAAAACTTCAGACTATCTTGGAAAGTGACTGACCTGGTGGGTCTCAGCCAGTAACTCGCTTGTAATGCTCCAGGCAATCCTCAAAGGTGATGCTCCGCGCATAGTCGAGAACCAGCCTAAGTCAGACTATCCACCAAGGTGCATAAGGAGATCCGTGCCTCGACACTACTATCCCACTACTTTTTCGCCATAACCACCTTTACTGCCTGCTCAATGGCTTCGGCGGTGAGCCCGTGCTTCTGGAGGAGCTCGTCGGGCTTGCCTGATTTGGCGTAGACGTCTTTGATGCCGATAAAGCTCATGGGCACCGGCTTTTCCCGGACCACGACCTGTGCCACCCGGCTGCCCAGGCCGCCATGAAGGAGATGCTCTTCAGCAACCACAATAGCCCCCGTCTGCGAAGCTGCCTCAATAATAGCGCCTTCATCCAGCGGCTTTAAGGTGGGCATGTTGAGCACCCGGCAGTCTATGCCCTGCGACGCCAGACTACTGGCAGCTTCCACGGCTTTGGATGCCATTATGCCGCAGGCAATAACGGTGACATCTTTACCAGGCCTCAATGTTACCGCCTTGCCTAATTTAAAGCGGTAGCCATCGGTGTAAACTGGCGGGAACTTGGGACGGCCAAGCCTGATATAAAACGGGCCTGCGATAGTTACGGCGGCTTTTACAGCTTCAACGGTCTCGACGGCATCAGCCGGAACGATGACAGTAAAACCGGGCAGGGAGCAATAGAGCGCCAGGTCTTCGATAGCATGATGTGAAGCGCCGTCTTCACCCACGGTGATGCCGCCGTGAGTAGCTACAACCTTCACATTCAGCTTCGGCTGGGCGATGCAAACCCTGACCTGGTCGAAGCAGCGGCAGGCAGCAAAGACAGCGAAGGTGCTGACAAAGGGAATCTTACCCGAGGCTGCCAGCCCGGCGGCAATGCTCATCATGTTCTGCTCCTGCAAACCGCACTGGATGAACCGCTCGGGGAATGCTTGAGCGAAGTATTTAGTCATCGTTGACCGGGACAGGTCAGCATCTAGAACTACAATATCCTTGTGTTCCTTGCCCAGCTCCACCAGGACTTTGCCATAAGCTTCCCGGGTGGACAGGTCTGCATAAGTGGTCATGCCAGCTCCTTCAAAGCTATCTCAGCCTCCTGTGGAGTAGGAGCCTTGCCGTGAAAGTCCACGTTGTTTTCCATAAAGCTGACACCTTTGCCCTTAACCGTGTGGGCGATGATTACCGTCGGCCTTTGCTTTATCTCCCTGGCTTCTTTCAACGCCTGCAAAATCTGGCTCATGTCATGCCCATTTATCTCGATGACATGCCAGTTAAAGGCACGCCACTTGTCGGCCAGCGGCTCAAGGCCCATGATGTCACAGCATCGACCGTCAAGCTGCAGCCCATTGTTGTCAACAATAGCCGTTAAATTATCTATCTGGAAGTGAGGGGCAAACATGGCCGCCTCCCATACCTGGCCTTCTTCACATTCGCCATCACCGAGAAGCACATATACCTGATAACCCCGCTTATCGAGTCTAGCAGCCAGGGCAACGCCGATACCGAAAGACAAGCCCTGTCCCAAGGAGCCGGCTGACATCTCTACACCCGGGGTAAGCGTTCTGTCAGTGTGTCCCTGAAGGCGACTGTCCAGCTTTCTTAAGGTGGAAAGCTCCTCAACAGGAAAGTAGCCGCATTCAGCCAGGGCAGCGTAAAGAATAGGGGCGACATGCCCCTTGCTCAAGATAAATCGGTCGCGGTCAGGCCAGCGTGGATTTTCGGGGTCGTGGCGCATAACCTTGAAGTAAAGGGCGGCGACGATGTCGGCAGCAGAAAGAGAACCGCCGGGATGTCCGCTGCCAGCCGTGGCTGTCATGGTGATGACATGGCGGCGCAATTGCCTGGCCATCTTTTCCAGTTCAGGGACAGATAAATCGAATTTAGCTCCAGTACGCAGGTCAGCCATGGCTGTTACTACTTGATGGACTTCTAATTATAGGCCAGTTAGATAGGTATTGTCTATATTTGGGCTGAGTGTTTCATTCGTCATTGCGAGGAGCGCCAGCGACGAAGCAATCCCTTTTTTTCTTCTGTCATCGCGAGGAGCGTGAGCGACGTGGCGATCTCGGACAAATGCAAAAATAAAACATCAAAAAGCAAAATGACAAGTCAAAAGTTAAAAGTAGGGACACGCTTTCAGGTCTGTTCGCTTCTAAAAGAACAGAAAAATTTCTGCATTTTTATTTGTCATTTTTATTTTTAATTTTTGGTCGTTGATTTTTTGGGGATTGCCACGCGGAGTTTACCCTGAGCGAGAGATTCTTCGCTTGCGCTCAGAATGACAAGGAGCGAAGGGCTCGCAATGACAGCTGAAATGTAGCTGCGACTCTTTAGGGTCGCATTCAGCGAGGCTGATCCTTCGCCATTGCTCAGGACAGGGCCTCGCCGCTACATTAGTAAACAATCTTGAGTGAGATTCTTCGCTTCGCTCAGAATGACATGGGAGAAATGCTCAGAATGACAGTGGGAATTACCGAACACCCTCGCTTGAGTTCGGTTGAGAATATCAGCTTTGTCAATTATAATGCTCAGGATGATTGTGGACTTCCATACCCACGTGGTGCCGCCAGGGATAAAGGAGAGGCGCGCTGAATATGTTGGGCGCGATGCCTGCTTCTCCCTGCTCTATGCCGAACCCAAAGCTAAGCTGGCAACAGCCGAAGAAGTCATTGCCAGTATGGACGAACACGGGATTGATAAGTCAGTAATCCTTAACCTGGGCTGGGTCAGCCATGAGCTTTGCGTCGAGACCAACGACTACATCTTAGAGGCTATAGCTCGTTACCCCGAGCGGCTTATCGGTTTCTGTGTCATCCAGCCTCTGGCCGGCGATAAAGCCCTCAAAGAGCTGGAGCGCTGCGCCCGGAATGGAGTCAAAGGTATCGGTGAGATGAGGCCGGATGTCCAGGACTTCGACCTCAAAGACAGTTCAGTAATGAGACCAGTTATAGAGACCGCTGTAAAGCATAATTTGATTTTCCTTACGCACGCCTCTGAGCCGGTAGGGCATCAATATTTCGGCAAAGGAAACATCACCCCTGAAGCCATTTATCCTTTTATCTTAAACTTTCCTGATTTGAAAGTAGTCTGTGCCCATTGGGGCGGCGGCTTGCCTTTTTACGCTTTGATGCCCGAGGTGGCTGAAGCATTGGGCAACGTCTACTTTGATACCGCAGCCACCCCGTTTCTGTACAAACCCCAGATTTTCAAGCAGGTAGCCGACATTGCCGGCAGCGACAAAATTCTTTTCGGCAGCGACTACCCACTTCTATCGCCAAAGCGGATAATAGACCAGCTTGAGTCAACCGGGCTTAGTCAAGAAGATAAAGCCAAAATTCTCGGAGGTAATGCCCAAAGATTATTGTCTATCCCCTAATCCGGGTTATACTTTTGTTAGGTGATAAAGCCATTGAACAATCAGCAAATTCGGTCCTTCATTGCTATTGAATTGCCTGAAGAGGTCAAAACAGGA
>JAPLHH010000315.1 GCA_026389735.1 Chloroflexota bacterium
GTTTCTGCTGTTCGGGAGTGATAACATCGTAGGGAGGACATATTACCTGGGCTAGATCGCCAACTATCCTTTGATTATAACGTATACCTCGAAACGGAGAAACTTCCATTTAATTAAATCCAAAATTCAAAACGTTTAGAATTTAGATATTAATACTTACTCTCTTAAGGCCATCCTGCCAAGCTCTTTCCACCTTGGGGCCTTCGCCTTTAAAGCCAATACCGACACAAAAGAACAATGGCGGTGCTTTTTTACCGCCATCACGCCATAATTTAAAAACCTCGCTCGCCTTCTAAACTTAGCGAGCAGCAAGCAATTCTGAAACTATCTCGCTGACTTCTTTGCCATCAGCGTTGCCTTTCACCTGAGGCATAAGTTGAGACATGACTTTGCCTTTGTCGCTCGGCCCCTTAGCTCCCACTGCGCCAACCACTTGCCGTGCCACAGCTATAATCTCCTCTCGACTCATTTGCTTGGGGAGGTAGCTCATGAGGATAGCCAGTTCTGCTTCTTCCTGCGTCACCAGGTCGCTACGATTCCCCTTCTTGAAGGCTTCGATGCTCTCCCGACGACGTCTTATTTCCTTGGCGATAACATCAAGCACTTTGTTATCGTCAGCGGGTTTTTGCTGCGCAATTTCAGCATACTTTATTTCAGATAATAATAACCTTAATGTAGAAACTTCTACTCCCTGCCGCCGCTTAAGCGCCCCCTTGAGAGTTTCCTGAATCTTATCCTTCAGTGCCATCTCTTGGCTACCAGCACCCCATGAAAAATTTGCTTCGCTCTTTTTCATGGGGACCCCGGAGATGCCAATCAATAAATCTGGGGCTCCCTGAAAAACGAAGTCATTCAGGGGTAATTATCTAAAACTTTTCCGCTTTTTCGCTGCCGCTTTCTTTCTCCTCACTTCACTAGGTTTTTCAAAGTGCCTGCGGCGGCGAACTTCAGCTAAAATGCGGTCTTGCTGCACCTGCCTATTAAATCTACGCAGCAGGCCCTCGAAACTCTCACCTGAACCAATCCTTACATCAGCCATATCAAAACAATGCATTTTACTCCAGTCACTCCAGTATGTCAATCAGGGGGAAGACAATATTGTAATTGACAAATAGGAGTAAAATGTGATAAGAATATAGTATCTTGGTGAGAGAGGACATGGCAGAAGATATGGCAGTACAGGAAAAAAAGCCCAGGCTTGATTCTATAATTAGGTCCCTGGCAAAGAGGGGATTCTCACTTTTTGTGAAAATAGTAGATAAATATGCTCCAGATAGGTTGCTGCTTTTTGCCCTTAACTTTTTGGATAAACATGTCCCAAATAGGCTGATTACTTTCGCAATTAAAGGGGTCAAGAAATTAGCTTCCGCTAGGCTGCGCGCTACTGCTATTGCTGCCGCTGATGAATATGTCCCTGACGAGGTAGCGAACTCAAGAAAGGTCTGCGCTGTCATTGCTGCAGTAGGGAAATACATTCCGGACGAGATAATTCCTCCGGAGTCCACAGGAAGGTGGGAAAACCTTAGAACAAAGTTTCATATTCCGAAACTAATATCGAGCAGGCAAAAGTGAGCCTGTAGAGTTGATATAGCTATTTTCAGCGTAGCTCCTCACGATACTGGTGAGAGAGAAGTAGGGTATTGAATGCAGTACAAAAAGGTCTGTGTTGAGTCTTTTGGTTATGAACTTCCGAGGAATATCGTTACATCTTTGAGCCTGGAAGAAAGACTAGCCCCGATATACAACAAATTCAATCTTTCCTACGGGCGCCTGGAAATGCTAACTGGAATTCGCGAACGGCGATTCTGGGACGATGGCATAACGCCGAGTCAGGCCAGTATAAAAGCGGCAGAAAAAGCCATTAGCAAGTCTGGAGTCAATAAAGAGGATATCGGATGCCTGCTCCATACTTCGGTATCCCGGGATTTCCTGGAACCAGCGACAGCTACTGTGGTCCATGACTCTTTGGGCCTTCCTCCCACAGCTACCATTTTCGATATCTCCAATGCTTGCCTGGGTTTCATCAACGGCATGGTAACTCTGGCAAATATGATTGAGTTGGGTCAGATAAAAGCAGGAATTGTGGTTGGCTGTGAGAGCAGCAAACGGCTTATTGACACAACAATCGATAAACTCTTGAAAGACCCGGACATCACCCGGGATAAGCTCAAACTCGCCTTTGCCACTCTAACTTTGGGGTCAGGAGCAGTAGCGGCGGTGTTAACCCACTCCTCCTTGTCGCAAGACGGTCATAAGCTTCTGGGCGGGGTAACGCGTGCTGCTTCCCAACACAATGACCTTTGTCGCATAGAAGCCGATGCTTCTTTCCTCGACTTGGATGAGCTCCCAGACATGCGCACAGACGATGAAGGAGTCCTGAAAAATGGACTGAAATTGGCGCCTGACACCTGGGAGAACACAAAACAAGAGCTTGGGTGGAGAAACTCTGACATAGATAGGTTTTTTACTCATCAAGTTAGCGCCGTGCATAGTAAACTATTGTTCAAGACCCTGGGACTAGATGATGCAAAAGACTTTTCCACTGTGGAATATCTAGGAAACATTGGGTCGGTTTCCCTGCCCATTACCATGGCTATTGGAATTGACCAGGGTTACC
>JAPLHH010000119.1 GCA_026389735.1 Chloroflexota bacterium
GATATTGAACCTAAAGAGGTTCAGGCTACCATAGACTACATCGCCGGCCTGGGCTATATAAAAGGCAGCTTTAACGCTGATGACATTCTGAATTTGAGATTCCTTGAAGGTTAATAGTGCTTAAGAAAATCAGACCAGGGTGGGGAATACTGCCTATAGTGATATTTTTGGCTGTATGGGAAACAGTCGCTCGCCTAAATCTAATCCCTGGGCAGTTCTTCTTTCCCCCGTTTTCAGTGGTAGTCCTAGAATTCTACCACCTAGCTGCCAACGGGGTGCTTGGGGCTAATTTCCTCGCCAGCCTGGTAAGGGTTCTGATTGGCTTCTGTGCCGGCTCCATAGCTGGTGTATTGGTGGGAATTATAATGGGGTGGAGAGACGGCATCAATAAGACACTGCACCCCATAATCAGCCTGTTCTACCCCATCCCTGCCATCGGCTGGCTGCCGCTGCTCATGCTGTGGATAGGCATAAATGAGATGTTGCCGATTACCATAATATTCATCTGTTCTTTCTTCCCTGTCCTCTATAATACAATCACCGGCATCAGAAATGTGGATAAAAATTATATCAGCGCAGCAAGAACACTGGGAGCATCTGATGCTAGAATTCTAGCTACAGTGGTTATGCCTCTAGCCCTACCTAATATTTTCACGGGGTTGAGGTTGGAAGCTGGAATGGCGTGGCGGGTGATAGTAGCCGCTGAGATGGTGGCTATACCCACTGGGATTGGCGCTTTACTCATGAAGGCTGAAAGCTTAATCCGTATAGACATCATCATCGTGTGTTTGATAGTATTGGCGGTGATGTGTCTTGCTTTTGAGAGATTCTTTGGATATTTGGAAGACAAGATGACTGCGAAATGGAGATGATATGCCGTCTATCACCCTCAAGAACATAAGCAAATATGTCTGTCAGGCTGTGAATCTGCAGATATTTGATAAAGAACTGCTGGTATTGCTGGGGCCAAATGGCGCTGGAAAAACTACCTTGATCAATATAATCGCCGGATTAACAGATTACAGCGGGTCGGTTTTCTTTGACGGTGTGCCAGCGGATAAACTGCCGGCTAACAAGAGAGGTGTAGGTTACTTGTTTCAGGATTTGGCACTGTTTCCCCACCTTGATGTCGCCGCCAACATAGCCTATGGCTTGATGTCCCAGCAGCAACCACGAGAGCGAGTAGATGCTAGAGTAAATGAACTATTACAAATGATGAAGATAAAGCACCTCTCATCACGTTATCCTAAGTACCTGAGTGGTGGTGAAAAACAACGTGTGGCCTTGGCCAGAGCTCTGGCCCTCTCACCGAAGGTATTGCTTCTGGACGAACCGTTATCCAGCCTTGATGTGCAAACCGCCAAGTACTTAAGAACTGAGTTAAGGCAGATTCAACGGAAGCTGGGGGTCACAACTGTCTATGTAACCCACGACCTCCAGGAGGCTGAGGAAATGGCAGATAGAATAGCCGTCCTCCAGAATGGCCATCTGGAACAGGTAAGTAAGCCGGAAGAGGTGTTCTTCTATCCCAAGAATGAAAAAGTCTCTGATTTTATTGGTGCACCGAATATTTTGGATTGCGACTACTGCCGTAGTTTGGGGAAGGGGGTCATGGAGGTTGGTTGTGGCGGCCTACCGATAATTGTTCCCCATGATGGAAATTCAGTTCGGAGAATCGCCCTCTTTCCCCACGATATATATATATCTGAAACTAAACCGCCAGGACCAGAGGTCAACCGGTTCAAGGGGACTATCATCAACATCACGTCCGCCGACGATGCGGTTAGAATCAGGCTCAAGGTGGGATCGACCTGTCTACTGGCTGAGATGCCCCACCATATTTTTGGAGATATGAATCTAGCGGTGGGCAAGGAGGTTTTCTTGATACTAAAACTGAGAAGGATAAGGGTTTATGAAAACAAAGATATATGACATTCTCAAGGAGGAGTTCGTCAGAATCGTGAAAGATAACGCCCTCGAGGGGGAGGTGGCAATTCAAGCCGCCGTGCTTTCCCCAGAGGAGGCTATTGGCAACCCGGAGGACAGAGACTACCCACTGATAGTGGGGAAGGAGCGCCTGATGCAGGCTGAATTCAGAAACTCTCTCGGTCAAGCATTCACCGATATGTATGGTAACTTCAGTGGCAGGCTGTCCGAAATAGCAGCTATGGAGTTAACAGATAACTTCCGAAGAGCTGTATTCATCTCCAGCCTTAATGCCGTGATGAGATATCTGGGGTTGATAACCAAGACAACGCACTGTAGGAACGACGAACCCAGGCAGTGCGGCTATGAGCTAGCAAAGCATATAGAAGAAAACTATGGCCATCCCAAGGTAGCTATGGTTGGCTTTCAGCCCAGGATGGTTGAGGCGTTATCCAAAAGGTTTGAGTTAAGGGTAACTGACATGGACCAAGCCAATATCGGCACCGAAAAATTTGGGTGCACAATTCATAGCCCTCAGAGGACAGGAGAGCACCTTGAATGGTGTGATGTCGCTGTAGTAACTGGCACTACCATAGTGAATAATACCATTGACCAGTTTATGATATCTAAACCAGTGGTTTATTATGGTGTTACCATATCCGGGGCGGCCAAGCTGCTCGGCCTAAACCATTTCTGCTACTTTGGCCACTAGGAGGACGCGGATGAACATTCTTGACGATTTGATTTCTAGCTTGGGTACAGACAGTGTGGTGCGTGAAGTGCATGCTTGTGTCTTCTGGACTGCAGTAATAAGCAAGAATTGCGGACTGGCGTCTACCTTTCGGGAAGGGCATCCACATCACGGAATGGTGAGAGGAGTAGGAGACTTGAGGAATAGGTCAGCATTAGAGCTAGCCGAATATGCTAAATCAGACAATCTTCTGGAAGCATCTATTGGAATGGCGACCATAAACTCGCTAATTGAGATCGATGAAACCAAATGCGATGCCGAAAATGCCTTGGATGTCTTGGTAGAGAAAGGAGAGGGTAAGGATGTCGCCGTAGTAGGTCACTTCCCCTGGATTCCAAAATTGCGGAAGGTAGCCAGGAAACTTTGGGTCCTGGAGCAGAGACCCCAGGCTGGCGAGTTACCTGCCGAAGCCGCCGAAGACATACTCCCCAAAGCTGATGTCGTTGCCATTACCGGGACTTCGCTGATAAATCACACCGCAGAGAAGCTGCTGGACTTAGCCAAAGGTAGCTTTGTTGTTATGGTGGGACCTACCAGTCCTCTATCACCGGTCCTGTTCGACTGGGGCGTGGATGTTGTCAGCGGGACAAAGGTGGTTGAACCAGAGAAGGTGCTCCGCTCCATCAGTGAAGGTGCTATTTTCCCGCAGGTGCAGGGAGTAAGACTACTGAACATGCGTAATCAGCGATGAGTAAAAAACTAACCGAGTTGATAGTTTTGATTAGGGGTGGAGGGGAGGTAGCCAGTGGGGTAGCTCACAGATTATTTCGTGCCCATTTTAAGGTTTGCCTGACTGAGGTACCTCATCCCCAGGCAGTTAGTCGAGGAGTGTCTTTTTCCGAAGCCATATATGATGGCGAGAAGGAAGTTGAGGGTGTAGTAGCTAAACTGGTCAAATCTGCTAGTGAGATACCCACGGTGTGGGGAGAGAACAAGTTGCCGATCATAGTTGACCCGGAGGCAGCGATTAAGGATATCCTCCACCCTAGCATATTGATTGATGCCATAATGGCAAAAAGAAACCTGGGGACAAAGCTTACCGATGCTGCTTTGGTAATTGGGGTGGGTCCTGGTTTTCAAGCAGGCAAAGATGTCCACCTGGTAGTGGAGACCAATAATAGTGAAAGGCTGGGCGAAGTGCTCTTTGCTGGGGAAGCAGAAAAAAACACAGGTGTTCCCATTGCCATCGACGGTTTGACTTCTGAAAGGGTGCTACATTCTTCCGATGACGGTCTGTTTGTGACTGAAAAAGAAATAGGAGAGCAGGTTACCGCAGGTGAAGTGATTGCCTCGGTGGGAAGACAAGCGGTTAAAGCACCGATTAGTGGCGTAGTCAGAGCGCTGCTCAGGAGTGGAATACAAGTAAAAGAAGGAACCAAGCTAGTCGAAATAGACCCGGTGGCAAGTAAAGAAATCTGTTACAGCATCAGAGCCAGGATGAGAGCAATAGCTGGAGGGGTTCTGGAGGCGATACTAGTCTGGTTTAATGCTTAGTTATGAAGCTTAAGGAAGCCTTAGATATCATGCCCGGTGAAGTAGTAAGCCTGGTTGGTGGCGGGGGTAAAACAACCCTCATGTTCGCCTTGGCTCGGGAACTAGCTTCGGGTGGCGGTTGCGTCGTCACCACCACCACTACCAAGATTCTTGAGCCGTTACCTTCTGAAACATCGCTTCTTCTCCTGGAAACGGATGAGGAGAAGTTGATGAGATTGTTTCTCGACAATATGGACAAGTATAGGCACATTACTCTAGCTAGTGGGAGGTTGACTTCGGGGAAGTTGAATGGAATTAGCCCGGAGCTCGTAGCCAAGTTAGCCGGCCTGAATCAGGTATCTTGCATTGTAGTGGAAGCGGATGGGGCAGCTCATGGGTCCTTGAAGGCGCCAAATCCAACCGAGCCGGTAATCCCGTTTAACACGTCTCTAGTCATACCGATGGTAGGGATCGACGCCGTAGGTTGCCGGCTAACTGAAAAAGATGTTTTCAGACCCGAAATCGTCTCCAATTTGCTTGGGTTGCCTTTAGGCGAGGTTATCTCACCAGATGCCATTGCTTTTCTTATAACTCATCACCAAGGTATAATTAAGGGAAGCCCTGAGGGGGCCAGAATTGTCCCTTTCATCAATAAGATGGATCTGGACAAGGGTTTATCGAAAGGAAGAGACTTGGCTGATAAGATTCTGGCAATGAGACACCCTCAGATTGAGCAGGTTGTGCTGGGACAAGCTCAATCACCAGAGCCAGTGATAGAGGTTATTTCACAAAAGACTATTCGCTGAGGCAGAGCTAGCATTTTGGGGGGTATTAGATGCTTGAGATTTATCAGGAATTGGCCAACATAGCCGTAAAGGGGGAACGGGCGGTATTAGCCACTGTTGTCTCCGGTCGAGGCTCCGTACCACGGAAAGCCGGGACAAAGATGCTTATCAAGGGAGATGGTACTCTTGTCGGCAGTATAGGTGGAGGCAATGTGGAACAAGCAGTCCGGGAAAAAGCTCTCGCCGTGATGAAATCAGGTGAGCCGCAAATGGTGCACTTTGACCTTTCAGGCACGGGAGAAGAGCCGTGGATGATTTGTGGCGGGCAAATGGACGTCTTTCTTGAGCCAATCCTGCCTGTGGAAACACTCTATCTTTTTGGCGCGGGGCATTTGTCCCAGAGTACAGCGGCGGTAGCTAAGATGGTGGGATTACGGGTAGTGGTCATAGACCCACGTCCTGAGTACAACAATAATGACCGATTTCCTGACGCTGGTTCACTAGTAGTTGAAGAGTATGATAATGCTTTCTCTGAATTGAACGTGGACGAGGACAGTTATATTGTCATCTACACGACAGGGCATGTCAGTGATGAGCAATGCTTACAATTTGCTGTTGGCACTACGGCGAAGTATGTCGGGATGATTGGTAGCAAGAAGAAGGTCAAAGAGATCAAAGAGCGCCTACGCCAAAAAGGAGTGTCTCAGCAGCAACTGGATGAGATTCATGCTCCGATTGGGCTGGAAATAAATGCCCAAACGCCGGAGGAGATAGCCGTCAGCATCCTAGCTGAGATAATAAGAGTTCGAAGGTCTGGGACTCACTGACAGCCCGTAAAAAGGTATATGCTGCATTATTTCATCAAGGATACTCGCCAGAAGGGCAAATGGCACTTCGTTATGCGTTTCGCTTCACGCGCGACGCATTGAGTTGCATTTTTATCAGGGCTTTTTTGGTGTCGCTGGCCACGCGGGACTTATCACACTTCTTTATTCGGTATTTGAATAGCCAGTAGGTGAATTCCTTAAGTTCACTCAAAGTTATAGATTTGCGTTTTGGGTATCGTTTTTCTTTTCTGAAGCTATCGAGCAAAGATTGCTGGTCATCACCGTAAATTCGGCGATATGCTTTATCGAGAATGTCCTCATGCTTATTTGAGCCTGATGCCCATCTTTCTTTGCGAATCTCGTCAACCACAGCGGAAATCAGGTTTTCCTCAACGAGGACGCCGTAGAGATAATTGAGATAAGCCCGATATTTAACCGGGCCAATCAATTTCTTAAATTCCTCTCTGGTCAGCTCCAATGGCGGTAGGTCGAAGAAAAGGAGGTCGATTCTTTCTTTTTCTGGAATGGACTCGCTTATTTCGTCGCTTAGACGCTCTGCCAGTAATAGCCAATCGAAAGCCTCACCATCAATCAAATAGCGGAGGTGACGTCCCTGGTAATCCTCCTCAGCGCTCTTCCACAACTTGATAGCCTCGAGCAAAGCTATATACCAGTGCTTGCCGTTAGCTACAGCTTGTTTGAGATGCTCGATTGCTTTGGCATCGCCTCCAGCTCTGGAGGTTGAAGTATTCCATGTCCCTTTTGATGGCATTTGTCTAGGCTTCGTTCCTGAGGAATGTCAACATTTCTTGTATGGGTCTGGTATTTAGTATGTGTTCGGGCTGGCACCAGCCGCGGCGAGCCACACCAACGCCGAAGCGCATAAGACCTAGCTGGGCAGTGCTGTGGGCGTCTGTGCCCATGATTAGCTTCACTCCTAGCTCTCTAGCACGATACACATGGATATCTTTCAAATCGAGTCGGCTGGGCATGGCATTTATTTCCAGAGCTTTATTGTATTTGGCTGCGGCTCGGAAGACGGCTTCTAAATCGATGGCTACAGGCTCTCGCTCACCCAGCAAGCGGCAGGTGGGATGGGCGATAGCATCAACGTGCGGGTTTTCTATAGCGCCCAAGATGCGCTTGGTAGTCTGTTCTTCGCTTTGAGTCATGGCTGAGTGGATGGCAGCAATCACGATGTCCAGGTCGGCTAAAAGTCCCTCAGGCAGGTCTATGCTGCCATTGGCTCGAATGTCCACTTCTATGCCGGTAAGGAGGCGGATTCCTTTAAGTTGCTGATTTAGCCGCTTAATTTCGTCAATCTGCTGCCGCAGCCGCTCCTCGTTTAATCCGTGGGCGATACCTAGTCCGGCTGAATGGTCGGTGATTGCAAGGTACTGGTAACCGATGGCTTTAGCTGCCTGAGCCATAGCTTCGATGGAGTCATGGCCGTCGCTCCAGTTGGTGTGAGCGTGGATGTCTCCCTTTATATCTGAGAGTTCCACGAGCTTCGGGACTTTGCCTTTCTCCGCCAATTCTATTTCGCCCTGGTCTTCTCTTAATTCAGGTGGGATGTATTGGAGTCCCAGTTGGTGGTAGAATGCTTCCTCGGTGGCAAATTTCTCCAGCTTGTTGGTCTTGGTATCAGTTATGCCGTATTCGCTCAGCTTGAGCCCTCTTTTCTGTTCCCTGGTTCTCAGGGCGATGTTGTGCTGCTTGCTGCCGGTAAAATACTGGAGAAGGGAGCCGAAGGAGTCGTGCTCCACCATTCTTAAATCGGCTTGAAGTCTGCCGGGCAGGATGACGCTGGCTTTGGTTTGGCCTTTTGCCAGCACCTCCCTTACCTGGGGCAGGTTAACGAAGACATTGATGACCTCCTCAGGGTTATCGGCGGTACCCATAAGGTCGATGTCGCCCACAGTTTCCCTGAAGCGGCGCAGACTGCCGGCAGCGGTCAGGTTTTTCACCCCCGGCAGAGGTCGAAGGGCGTTTAGAACCTCGTCCACCACAAGCAGGGCTTCGCCTATTGGGATGCGCTGGTCTTTGCGGCGCAGGGCTTGAATTTGCTGCATTATGTTATCGGCTGTCTTATCGCCGAGGCGGAACAGCCCGGCAACCCGGCCGTCTGTGATAGCCTGCTCCAGGTCATCCACGGACTTAATCCCAAGCTCGGCGGAAAGCCTGTTTGCCGTCTTGGGTCCGATGCACGGGATTTCGAGTAGAGTGGTTATGCCTTCAGGGAATTCAGCCTTGAGTTCCTCGTATACACGTAGTTTACCGGTGTTCACCAGTTCAACGGTCTTCTTTGCTATCGCCTCGCCGACGCCAGGGATGCTTTGCAAATCCTCGCCTTCCTGGAGCATGACTTCAATCTCTTTAGGCAGATGCTCGATGGTGCGGGCTGCCCGCTGGTAAGCTCGAATCTTGAACACGTTCTCGCCCTTAAGCTCCAGCAGGTCAGCCATGTCCTGGAATACCTTGGCGATGGCGGTGTTTTTCATTGGCTTTGCCTGAATAGTATAGGCCGAGTAGAATTTATGTGCAATTGAGCACTATTTATGCTCAACTGGTGAGGATTTAATCTTCTCCCTTATCCACTCCCAGTCGGGGTCGCCGTGGTTGAAGAAGGACTTTTGGTTTTACTTCTTTTCTTTATTTCGCCTCTCTCATATCTAGCCCATTTGGCCAGATGGGTGGGAAAATGAATTTCAAATGATATTAAGGACGTAGATGCATTAGTAGTATATGACGCTACACAAAGCGTAGATTGACATACACGAGTTGATTGGCACTATCATTGGCATATAAGCATCTTCAGATCGCCAATGAACTTGTCAAACATCTTTACCTTATCAGTCTCGTTTTTCATATATCTAGTTACGTAAACACCATCCATTTCATACTCGAGTAGAATTCGTGGTTTAGTTGGTTCCTTATTTTCTTGTATGTCCAGAGATGACTTTTTGAAACCAGTCCCTTTTTCATTATATTCTTTGTCAACTGTAACAAAATACATTTTGATATGTTTAGTTCTGTCATTAGTGGACAGCTTCACCTTCCAATAAAGAGATTGCGCAAACCGCTCTCTGACAGATGATTTGCAGGAAATAATAGCTTTTACTTCAGCTGTATTGGGATTATAAATTACAATATCGCTGTCAGGAAGAATAGAATATTTTCCATATTTAAGGACTATGTTATGCCAAACTTTTTCTAAAATTCCATAATTACTACTATTAATCTCATTATCGGTCGTGATGTCATAACCTAGCTTCATAATTTCCTTGTGGAGAAAGTAAATGACTAGTTGCTCAAGCATAGTGCCACTTTCATTTCTCCATTTTTGTCCATTTTTATCGCTATTCCTTATCTGATAAATTTTCTTTGTTTCATCTAAAATATCGAAGAAGTATTTGTGTATTTCTGCTTGGTCACATTTAGTTAGATATTTTTGCAATATTGGTAACAGAATATTATTAAAGTTGTCAGTGTATTTCATCAAATTTGTCCGAACTAATTTGTTTTGCGCTTATATGCCCTATCGTAGTAAGTCCATTTGATTTTTCTGCGTTTGCTTTCGTCAGCCGCTTCAACCGTCTTTCTTACAATAATTAGATACTTAAATCCTCGTAAATAGAAATTAAATCGCCTAGCGCGGTTGCTCCATGCATCTGTATTAGAAGATTGGCCTCTTCGAGAAACGCAAATAACATCAACCGGTTCAAAATATTTGCATAGCCTCTTATATATTTCGAAGCCGACAGGAGTAAATTTCTTCTTGACCCACTGATCACCAATTAACCAACCCAACACTTTGCCATCTTTGAGGATTCGACTGCTTTCCTTCATTACTTTCTCAAGCTCATCATAGAACTCCTCTGACTCACTCGATATATTGCCAATATTATTTGGGTGATAATTGTATTTGATATTATCTCCATAGGGAGAATCGATAAAAACCATATCAACAGAGTCATTTTCAAGTGGAATATTTCTAGAATCGTTTTGAATAATATCCGGCCTCGATGAAACAATATCATAACCTATGACGTTTCTTTTTTCCTCTTTACATACATCTATCGTCGTTCCACTGCCGCACATTGGGTCGACGACTAGATCACCAGGATTTGTATACCGCCAAATCATGTTGTAGATTATCAACGCAGGAGTAACTCCTGCATATTTATTGTTTCCTTTTGGTGTTAGGCCATAACTCTGCCTAGGAAAATCCCAAAATGTAGTTGTTTCCACTAGAGGGATTTCACTTTCTATGTCTAACGCTGCTTTGCTAAGAGCAATTTTTTCTATCTCTTCTAACAGGGCACTGGATGAAATAGGTGACTTAGAATCCTCATTTATAGGGAAAGATGAGGAGGTTTTTACAAAATAATTGAGTAGGTTAACTAATTTTTTCCCAAATATGGGCTTATTTCTTTTACTAGAGTCTTGTTTTGCAAGTATCGTTATTGCCTTTTGAATTTTGGTTATATTTCCCAGGGGTTCAACTTGAACTTGATACGGATAACGACCTGCAAAAACCTTGTCTTCTTTATTGTAGAATCCATCTGAAACTGCTCTAAATACGCCATGCAGAATATCCGTATCTATGTTGTTTAAGAAAAGAAGATCACCTTTTCTAACTCTTATAGTAATGGGGGCGTATACCTGGTCCGTGGCAAAAAGCAGGTTGTTCAAGCACTTGCCCTCTGATTCTTTAGTACAGGCAAACAGAAAGCCACGTATCAAATTCTCCTCATTCATAAACCCAGTACCCGTTTACTGATAGGTGAATATTCTTCACACATTGTCATTTCAGAAATCACAAGCAACAATATTCTTATTAAATTTAGTCAATAGTAGCACACAGTACTTCTTTTAATAGATGTTTTAATACGATAATCTCCATATTATTCTCTATCGCTGCGGTCTCGGGTATCAGTTGGTAACTGGTATAACTCTTATTATGAAATCTCTCATCCATAGATTAAAACCGATCTTGTTTGTTAATACGTAGCCTAACGACAAGGTCTTCTACATCAGCGATCTCTTCATTATTGTCACAAGAACCGTCAAAGGTTAAAGGATCATTTGATTCGGTTATGTTGCCTTCGGCTATAACGAGAACAGGTTGTCCTTTTGTCATCGGCTCCTGGCACTTATCACAGGTGGTGACGCCTAATTTGGCTTCCATCATATCACAACCTCCTCCTATTTACCTGCCGCAGCAGTGCTTGTATTTTTTGCCTGAGCCGCAGGGGCAGGGTTCGTTGCGGCCTACTTTTTTGCCGGCGGCGACGGCGACTTTTTGGGGTTGTCTTTGGGCTGGGGCTTCTTTTTTGGTGATGCTGACCTTGTAGATGGTGTGGACGACATCGTGCCGTATGCTGGCGGTCAGGCTCTCGAACAGTGCATGGCCTTCTTTCTTGTAGACGACTATGGGCTCAATCTGTCGCATAGCCTGAAGGCCTGCCTGCTCGCGCAGATGGTCCATCTCGGTGAGATGGTCTTTCCATAAGCTGTCGATGGCACGCAGCATAACCAGCCTCTCCACAAGCCGCATGTTGTCTGAGCCTATCTCTTTTTCACGCTGCTCGTATAGCTG
>JAPLHH010000051.1 GCA_026389735.1 Chloroflexota bacterium
ATGTTTAAGAAGGTAAGCGTTTCTATTGTTTTGTCAACGGCAAAGATCTCTCCACAATGCTGGGCGACAGGGATGGTCAATCCACCCCACATGCTCCCAACATCCAGAACGCGGGACTTAAGCGTGGTAGGCCATAAAAACTGGGCATCGGCGCGGTCAAATGGCTCTATCGCATCCAGATAATCGGGAATTAATTCCCTGGCTGCTTCAAGCCAATCTCCACTCTCTACAGCTTTCCTGTTAAGTTCCTGCATTTTCTCCCGGCTCACGTTGCACCAGTACTCATCCTTCTGACAAAAATTTGGGATGCCATTCACTATCGGGTACTGTTTATTGCATGACTGGCAGAAAAGGAATTCTTCCTGTTGGAATAATCTACTATGACAATAGGGGCATATTAAACCGTTAAGCGCATCTAAGTTCATATCGAAACAACCTCTAGAAATATACTTATATGATACCTACTGTCTTTGGATGGTCAATACTCACAATATCAGCCTAAGTCCTCAGGCTTTCTCTTGCTCTTATCATTAGATATCATAACATTTATCTCTTTAATTAATATCTTTATCTCGTGAATTGATAGATAATCCCTGTAAAAAACACCAATCAGCAAGCTCCACATAATCGCCTGGGCAGCTAAGGAGATAGCGACAAAAGTCCACATGCTGGAAGCTATTGAGCCTAGATAGTTATGGAGGAAATAGAAAGGAATAGTTACAAGGAAAGGCATCATAATTCTTATCATGAATACGAGGAAGCCCTTCATGTCCTCAAAAATATATCTCTTGATGAGACCATATGCTATAAACGTTACCAGTCCCTGCGTGCATATGGTCACCCAGGCGACACCAACCACTCCATAGCCGAGGCTGATTACGAGCAGGTCTAAAGCTATGCTTAATGCTATCCCTATCGTGTAAAGATACAGGGTGATGTTTTGCCGGTTCACCATGCTGGAAGTTAACACAACTTCAGCGATAAATGAGACCGAAACAAGGTATAGATTGTATGACAGGACATAGAATATGGGAATACTGCCTGCGTATTTCGTGGCTATTAGATTTATTATGGAATAGTAAAACAGTTGAGCCACAGGTATAAGTATGGCGACACCAAGAGCCATGTAAACCGCCACCCTCCTGGTGTCCTTAAAACCTTCATAGATACTGGCGGCTTTGCCTGCCGCTCTCCACAAAATTGGCTGCAGAACATTGCCAAAATTAGTAGGTATCATGAGCGCATACATTAGAAATCCCATAGCATAGGTATAAAGCCCTAATTGTTCCAGCGGGAGCATTGCCGCGATAATCGTTCTGTCCGCCAGCCGGAATGCCCAATACACAAAAGCCAATGCCTGGAGAACAACGCCGATTTTTAATAAGCGGATAATTTCACCCCGGTCAAATATGAAACGGTAGCCTATCGAGCCCCATTTCAAATAGTAAAGCCACAGAATTATATTAGCGATCAGCGGCGCCATTAATAATGCATAGACTCTCAGCCAGTGTATGCTAAGCAAAGTCACTACCGGGGCT
>JAPLHH010000011.1 GCA_026389735.1 Chloroflexota bacterium
GCAGCAGTGGTGGCAGCGGCTTGGGCAGGTCAGGCAAGATGTTGTACCATGATGTCGGCATTTCCTTTTCGGTTAGTGTGATTTTGGTTTCTTTTCCTTTCATTTTTTCCTCCTTTTAAATTTTTTTGAGCAATAGAGAAGCGCGTTTAGGCTGACTAAACTTGTCCTCGGCCCTCTAGGGCCACATCCATGCTGTTATTGACATCTCATAACCTCCTTCAAAAGCTACCTAAAAACAGAAAGCCTCTCGCCTAAGGGGCGAGAGGCTTAGCTTCGCGGTGCCACCCTCGTTGGTCTTTGCAGACCATCTTATTCAGGTACGGCCCTATCTACTAGAGCGATACCCTGGGTTCTGATAACGCTACCCTCTGCGTCAAAGCCTACTCGAGTTATTAAACCAACCTTTCGGTTTGCGGCTCCCAGGTCCATTCAGCCTTTGCGCCAACGTCAGCTTTCACCCATCTGACTCTCTGTAGCCTCGCTTAAAGACTTACTAGTCCTGTTCCCAGCCTTTGCTCTATTCAGTTAGTCATACATTTTACCATCTTTTTCAAACTTGTCAAGTTTTACCGAGGATTTACTCTTACCCTATCAAAATTTTGATTTTTGTATTTTGAATTTGTTTAGGATTTAGAGCTTAGAATTTAGTATTTCGGGGTTATTGGGCTGAACTCGGGTTATTATTTTCCTTTAAAGTAGGTGTCTATTGAGGCGGCAGCTCGCTTGCCAGCGCCCATGGCGCTGATGACGGTGGCGGCGCCGGTGACGACATCACCCCCAGCCCAGACCCTGTCCTTTACCGTCTTGCCGGTTTCTTCATCAGCCACTACAGTGCCATTTCTTCTTGTCTCCAGTCCTCTAGTGGTTGATGGAATCAGTGGGTTGGGAGTAGTCCCCAATGCCACGATAGCCACATCAACCTCGATGGTGAACTCGCTGCCTTCCTTGACAATGGGTCGGCGTCTGCCGCTGGCAACAGGCTCGCCAAGTTCCATCTCGTAGCATTCCATGGCGGTCACCCAGGCCTGGTCGTTGCCTATGAACTGCTTTGGGTTGGTGAGGAGCTTGAAGATAATCCCTTCCTCTTCGGCGTTCTCAACCTCCTCATGCCGCGCTGGCATCTCAACTTGAGACCGACGGTAGACGATGTAAACTTCATCGGCGCCAAGCCTCAAAGCACAGCGGGCAGCATCCATAGCCACATTGCCGCCGCCGACAACGGCTACTTTCTTTCCTATCTTTATTGGGGTATCGTACTCGGGGAAGAGATAGGCTTTCATCAGGTTTACACGGGTGAGGAATTCGTTGGCTGAATAGACGCCGTTGAAGTTCTCACCGGGTATGTCCAGAAACATGGGCAGCCCGGCACCGGTGCCCAGGAATACGGCTTCATAGCCGCCCTCCAACAGCTCATCCACGGTGGCCAGTTTGCCCATCACTGAGTCAAGCTTTATATCTACACCCAGTGACTTGACATAATTCACCTCGCCCTGGACAATGGCCTTAGGCAGCCTGAACTCTGGAATGCCGTACATCAATACTCCACCGGCAACATGTATCGCCTCGAAGATGGTTACCTGGTGACCCAGCTTGGCTAAATCGGCGGCACAGGTCAATCCGGCGGGCCCTGAGCCGATTATAGCCACTTTCTTGCCTGTTGGTGGTGGTAGGTTGGGAGATGAAGCTAGCTCGGAGCTATGTTCCCGTTCCCAGTCGGCTACATATCGTTCCAGGCGGCCGATGGCTATTGGTGCTCCCTTCTTAGATAGTGTGCAGACCTCCTCACACTGTGTCTCCTGTGGGCAAACTCGGCCACAGATGCCCGGCAAGGCATTTTTGCCCTTCATTATTCTCACCGACTCAGGCATGTCATTGTCTCGCACTGCCTTGATGAATTCAGGGATATCCACATTTACCGGGCAGCCATCGATACATGGGCGCTTGGGGCATTGAATACAACGGGTGGCTTCTTTAAGTGCCATCTCATGGGTGTAGCCCAGGGCTACCTCATTGAAGTTTCTTGCCCTGACCTTCGGGTCTTGGCGGGGCATGGCCACTCTATTTAAATCGAGCTTTGGTTTGGCTTTTTCCGCCACCTTTACTCTCCGATTTTAAGCATTTCTTCTTCTGTCATTCTTTCCTATACTGTCATTGCGAGGAGCGCCAGCGACGTGGCAATCTTGGTGGGGGGTGTAGTAAGATCCTTCGCTTCGCTCAGGATGACAAGAAAATGGGGCTCGGAATGGCAACAGGCAGGGTTTCTAAACATTAGCACCTCAAGCATCTTTACAGTGATGGGACTTCCACAGTTCCAGTGAGCGCCTTTCTTCATCGCAGTAAATCCGCTGGCGGGCAAACAGAAGTTCCCAGTCAACCTGGTGCCCATCGAATTCGGGGCCGTTAACGCAGACGAACTTAGTTGCACCTCCTATAGAAACACGGCAGCAGCCACACATGCCGGTGCCATCGACCATAATTGAATTGAGACTGACGATAGTAGTGATGCCAAAAGGCTTCGTAGTTAGAGAGCAGAACTTCATCATTATAGCTGGGCCGATGGCAATAACGCGGCTGATTCCCTTATCCCTCTCCAGCACCTCTTTTAAAGGCTCGGTTACCACACCTTTGCGGGCGTACGTTCCGTCATCGGTGGTAACTATCAATTCATCGCTGACGCTACTTAGGCGTTCTTCCCAGAAAAGCAAGTCTTTGCTTCGAGCGCCCATTATGGTAATAACCTTGTTCCCGGCTTGCTTCAAGGCCCTGGCAATCGGATATACCGGTGCTACACCCACACCGCCGCCAACACAGACCACGGTGCCAAAACTCTCTATTTCTGAGGGTAAGCCCAGAGGGCCAATCAAATCCAATATATTGTCGCCAGCATTAAGACAGGCTAGTTTATAAGTGGTAGTGCCCACTTGCATGGCTACAAGGCTGACAGTTCCCTCTTTGTCATCCCAGTCGGCTAATGTAAGTGGAATGCGTTCGCCGACTTCATCAACACGAACGACAACAAATTGTCCTGCCTTAGCCTTTTTGGCTACTTCTGGCGCCTCGATTTTTATAAAGTCAACTACAGGACAGAGCTTCTCTTTAATCACAATCTTATACATAACTGCCTCCGAAGTTAGGCCAATTTATCTGCTTTATTCAAGACTGTACAAGCGTATTGGCAAATTTATGTTCTGGGCTGGCTACCATGCGGACTACGGCAAATCTCAGGTCACAGCCCATGCACCGCTTAGCCTCTTCGCTTCCCACCTCATCGGTGAACCCAAGTTCAACCTGAGCGAAGTTGCCGATTCGCTTTGCCGGTGCCTTTGAAGCTCGGTTATTTCTCCTTAACCTGCTCAATTCTTACAGCACACACTTTGAACTCTGGAATTTTGGCTACTGGGTCCAATGCAGTATTGGTCAATATATTCGCGGCGCTCTCAGCGAAGTGGAAGGTCATATATACCACTTTTGGCGGTGATTTCTCAGTCAATTTTGCCTTGACTATTACCTCACCGCGGCGGGAAATCACCTTAACTTTATCGCCATCTTTAATTTTTAGGGAAGAAGCGTCCGACGGATTTATCTCCACCACCCCCTCCGGTTCAATGGCATTGAGTCCGGTAACTTTACGTGTCATCGTACCCGTATGATAATGATACAGGCTGCGTCCGGTGGTGAGGATTAGTGGATATTCTTTGTCAGGCAACTCGGCTGGAGGCCTATATTGCAGCGGCGTGAATCTTCCTAGTCCACAGACAAACCTGCCTACGTGTAATATAGATGTTCCGGGATGGTCTTTAGTTGGGCAGGGCCACTGTAGTCCACATTCCTCCAGACGTTCGTAGGTAACACCTCCGTAGCTGGGTGTCAACATAGTGATCTCGCCCATCACCTCAGAGGGATGCTCGAAGTCGAAATTCTGGGCGCCCATTCTCATGGCTAGCTGACATATAATCCACCAGTCAGGCTCGGAGTTGCCTATAGGTTCGATTGCTTTCCTCACTCGCTGTATACGCCGTTCGGTATTGGTGAAGGTGCCATTTTTCTCGGCGAAAGTGGTGGCAGGCAAAACCACGTCAGCCAGCCGGGCGGTTTCAGTGAGAAAGAAGTCTTGAACTACCAGGAACTCGAGGTTACGTAATGCCTTCTCGGTGTGCTTGGCATCGGCATCGCTCAGTATCGGATTCTCACCCATCACGTAGATCGCCTTAAGCTTCCCATCGCAGGCGGCATCAAGCATCTCCGTCAGGGTTAACCCCGGGGTAGCGCTCAGATCGCATCTCCAAGCGATCTCAAACTTTTTCTGGATATCGGGGTTGTCGACCCTTTGGTAACCAGTGTAAACGTTGGGCAAAGCCCCCATGTCACAGGCACCTTGAACATTATTCTGTCCCCGCAGCGGGTTTACGCCGGTTGACGGCTTACCGATATTGCCGGTAAGCATAGCCAAATTGGCGACGGCGAATACATTATCTGTGCCATGGCTATGCTGGGTAATACCCATAGCATAGACGATGGTGGCTGGTTTACAGGTGGCGTACAGTCGGGCTGCTTCGACTATTGTATTGCGGGGCACGCCCGTGGTCTTTTCCACAAAGTCCAAGTCGAAATTTTTCAATGATTCCTTGAAGGCATCGAAATTGTCACAACATTCTCCGACGAAGCTTAGCTCAGCTAGTTCTTCGTCGAAGATAACCCTCATCATGCCCATGAGCAGGGCAACATCGCTGCCCGGTAGATGCCTCAGCCATATATCAGCGTAGCGGCAGAGCTCAATCTCTCGGGGATTAGCTACTATGAGCCTGCCACCGTTACGCACTGCCTTCTTTATCTCTAAAGCGATAACCGGATGACCTGCGCTGGTATTGCTGCCAATGACTAAGATGCAGGCAGCATCCTTGATCTCGCTGATAGAATTAGTCATGGCACCGCTGCCGAAACTGGCGGCCAGACCGGCCACCGTAGGGGAATGTCAGAGACGGGCACAGTGGTCCACGTTGTTGGTCTGCATCACCATGCGTGTGAATTTCTGTGCCAGATAATTTTCTTCATTGGTGCACTTAGCTGAGGCAATGAAGGCGAATCGGTCTCCTTTGTATTTTGCCAGCTTGTCTGCTATTAAGTCTAAGGCCTCATCCCAGCTTGCCTCAACAAATTCACCGTTCTTTCGTATTAAAGGTGTGGTCAGGCGTTCAGGATGATGGACGAACTCGGCAATGCCAAAACGACCTTTAACACAGGCCTGTCCTTGGTTTACCGAATTTTCCAGGACGGGTACCGAGCGGACAACCTTGCCCCCGCTTAATTCGAGGCTTAGCTGACAGCCGACTCCACAGTAGGGGCAGGTTGTGACTACCGAGCGTTCAGGTAACCCCAGCCATTTGCTGGAGCGGTCCATCAGAGCACCGGTGGGACAGATATCAACGCAAGCCCCGCAGAATTGACATCCTGAATCTTCCAATGTCTTGTCAAAGGCAGTGCCAACTAAAGCCTGGCTGCCTCGATAGGTGAAGGCAATTGCTCCAGCCCCTCTTACTTCCTGGCATACACGAACACAGCGACCGCATAGTATGCACAGGTTGTAGTCACGGTCGAAAAAGGGGCTGTCCTGGTAAACCGGTAGCTCTTTGTGGATAGGGGGGAGGGTAACTTCTTCCACCCCGATGTGGGAGGCAACTTCTTGTAGCTCGCAGCGCAGGTTTTTTGGACAGGTAATGCATTGCCTGGGGTGTTCTGCCAGAATAAGTTCAAAGATGTCGCGCCTCAGCTCGCGGAGCTGTGGCGTATTGGTTCTTATGACCATGTCTTTGGCTACTGGAGTAGTGCAGGCAGTCGGAAATCCCCGCAAATTCTCAATCTCCACGATGCACAATCGGCAAGCTCCGTATGGAGTTAGACTGGGATGGTAACATAGGGTTGGAATATAGATACCCGCCTGTCGAGCTGCCTCAAGTACCGTGGCACCTTCCTTTGCCTTGACCGCTTGTCCGTCTATAGTCAGGCTTATGACTT